>JBATAT010000584.1:0-8983 GCA_049662005.1 Tepidiformaceae bacterium | reverse complement strand
GTTCGGGAGGCAGAAGAGCCGTTCGATGAGGGTCAGACTGGTTCGAGCGCGATGCCACACAAGCGCAATCCGGAGCTCTGTGAACGCGTGACCGGGCTTTCGCGCGTCCTCCGGGGGTACTCGGTGACGGCGATGGAAAACGTCGCGCTCTGGCACGAACGGGACATCTCGCACTCTTCGACCGAACGAATCGTCTTCCCGGATGCAACGCTGGTCCTCGATTACATGCTCTCGATTTTCACCGGCGTGATGGATCGGCTGACGGTGTTCCCGGAGCACATGAAAGAAAACCTGGAGCGGTCGTACGGGCTGGTGTTCTCGCAGCGTGTGCTGCTAGCGCTGATTGAGACGGGACTGAGCCGCCAGGACGCTTACGCTATCGTGCAGCGCAACGCGATGAAGGCATGGAAGGCACGAACACCGTTCTTCGACCTCTTGATGGCCGACCCGGATGTGACATCGCGGGTGAGCGAAGACGAACTCCGCGGACTGTTCGATTACAGCTTCTACCTGAAGAACATTGGCGCTACCTACGAGCGCCTCGGCCTGTGAACCCGGAGGAGCCAACAGTCCCGGCGCCACCAATCAAAACGAAGAGCGGCCCAACCTGGCGGCAGGCGATCCGACTCGTGCGCGCGAACAAGAGGGCGACGATGCTGCCCCTCGCGGTCATCCAGATGCCGCTCGGGATTATCGGGGCGCCGATTTACTTTTACCTGTACCACAACGCTTTTCCGGATTCGGACTTCGAATCGTTCAACCGCTTCGAAAATTCACCTTCGGAGCTCATCCTTTCATTGATCCTGATGACCGCGGTGTACCTCCTCTTCAGCCTCGTTGGTGCAGCCGCAACAATCGTGGCGGTGAAGGGGATCATCGATGGGAAGCCGAAGCGGCTGGCAGAAGCCCTCGATCCGGCGTTCACACGAATGGGCGGCCTGCTCGTACTCGGAGCATTCTTCTACTTCATGTTTTTGGCGACGGCGACGGGCATCGTGGTCGTGCTGTACCTGATTATCCGCTGGGGGCTTGCCGTTCACGCGCATGTACTCGAAGAGACGACGGTTTCCGGGTCGCTCGGCAAGAGCTGGCGTTTGCTGCGGGGGAGGATGGTCCGGTTCACGGGCGTACTGCTGACTGCGGTGCCAATCGCGCTCATACTCTTTTTCGCCGCCAGCCTGCTCTTTGCGATCGCTCTCGCTCCATTCAGCGTCGATCCCGGGCGAACCACGAATCTCGTCGCGCAGTCACTCGGGATCCTCGTTTTCGGTATCGTGGCGGTGCCAACTGGCGCGTACCTTGCGACGGCAACCACCATTTTCTATCTCGCTGCCAAAGAGGAGCCCAGTGACTGACGTCTTGCTCGAATCGAACCTGCCGAACCGCACCTACCGCGGCAAAGTCCGCGATACGTACGACCTCGGCGACAGGATGCTGATCGTCGCAACGGACCGGATCTCGGCGGCTGATATGGTGCTGCCGGCCGGTATCCCCGAAAAGGGTCGCATTCTCACGCGGCTTTCGGCGTGGTGGTTCGACCGCATCAAGGAAGTGGTCCCGAACCATTTCATCGCGGTCATCGATGAGGGCAACAAGGATCTGGTCCCGTTCGCACTCGGCCCGGAGTACTTCGGGCGCTCGATGCTCGTGCGGAAGGCGAAGCGCCTCGATGCGGAGTGCATCGCCCGGGGATATATCACCGGTTCCGGGTGGAAGGACTACCTGCGAAGTGGCGCGATCTGCGGCATCCCGCTGCCAGAGGGCCTGCGCGAATCCGACCGACTGCCCGAGCCGATCTTCACGCCGAGCACCAAGCCGGAGGTAGGCCACGACGAAAATATTTCCTACGAACAGCTCGAAGAGCTGGTGGGGGAAGAGGCAGCCAACGCGATGAAGCTGCGAACGCTCGCGGTCTACAATTACGCGCACACGGTGGCCTTAGAACGCGGGATTATCATCGCGGATACGAAGCTGGAGTTCGGCTACTGGAATGAAGAGGTCATCCTCATCGATGAAGTGCTGACGCCAGACAGCAGCCGGTTCTGGCCGGCCGACCAATACCGCCCGGGCGGATCGCAGCCGAGTTTCGACAAGCAGCCCGTGCGCGATTGGCTGGCGAAGAGTGGTTGGAAAGACGGCGATGCACCGCCGCCGGTCCCAGGCGACGTGATTGCTGCAACTACCGACCGCTATCGAACCGCGTACAAGATGCTGACAGGCGAGGAGCTTCCGAATGAGTAAGAAGAAGGCTGACAAGAAGAAGTCATCGACGAAGGCGGCCGCGAAGGCAAAGGCTGCTCCAAAGGCGAAGGCCGTGCCGAAGCCGGTGACCTTCCTCGCGCGCGTCTACGTTTCGCTGAAACCAACGGTGAACGACCCGGAGGGCATCACTATCGGTGGTGCGCTGGCCTCGCTGGGGTTTGACACCGTGAGCGGCGTTCGCTCGGGCCGGTACTTCCAGGTGACGCTCGCCGCGCAGGATGCAAAAGTCGCTGCAGGGCTGGTCGATCAGATGTGCAGCCGGCTGCTCGCAAACCCGGTTATCGAGACGTACTCATTCGACCTCGCGAAGGCGTAGCTTTCGGCCGCAAATCGAGTGCGGCCCAGCGTCCCGGCTGCGGAGCGGCCTTCACTGGTCGCATGGAACTGACGTTGGGGCGAGTTTTGACCAGTTTGATACGCTGGACTTAACGCTTCACGTAAGGGAGGGCGGAAATGCAGCGTATGTTTGCCCGTCGCAACCGCCGGTTAAACACGATTGGCGTTCTGTTCGTGGCCGTGCTTGCCGCCGTTTTCGTGTGGTCCGCCTTTCGCTTGCTGGGAGTGGACATCGAAGCCAACCAGAACGGCGATGTCAGCGACGTCGAACCGGCGGCTGTGGCCTTTGCCGCGCTTATCGGTGGCTTGCTCGCCTGGGCAGTCCACGCGTTCCTGGCGAGCCGGGGCCTGCTCCGGTGGTGGCCACTCGTGGGGAGCACGGCCCTCGCTATCTCGATTATCGGCCCGAGCTACCTTGCCGATGGAGAATCAGCGATGGCATTAATCACGATGCACCTGGTGGTCGGGGCCGTCCTTATCGGCGGCTTTAGCTGGCTTGACGCGGGTTAGAACCGGAAGCTCATCCCACCCGACGAACGGCTCAGATCCGGGTGAGCGTCACCGCAACTGATTTGAAGGCGGGCGTCTTCGAGCGCTCATCGAGCGTCCGGGGGACGAGCACGTTGGCCTCCGGGTAATACATCGCAAGGTTGCCCGGACGGATGTCGACGATGGCTGCTTTGACGTCCATTGAGCCAGCGGAAGATCCGACGCGGACACGGTCGCCTTCGGAGAGGTGCAGCTTGCGAGCATCGGCGGCCGAGAGCATCACGACGTCGCGCGTCTTGTTCCCGCGGTAGAGGTCCTCGTCGTCGTAGACGACGGAGTTAAACTGCCCCTCGGAGCGCACGGTCATCATCCGGTACTGGCCCGCGGGTGGGTGGAACGAAGGCAGGGGCGTGGCTTTGAACTGTGCCCGGCCGTTCGGTGTCGCGAATTTCGGTTCGTGGAAGGTTCGACCAGCGAGCTGGAACTCTTGTTTGGTTGCGTCAATTTCGCCGATGGCAGCGTAACCGGGGACGACTTCGGCGATGGACTTGCGCAGCGCCGCGTGGGAGCGCAGTTCGCTCCAATCGAATCGGCCTTCGGGAAGGATTCTTTCGGCGATAGAAGCGAGGATTTCGACCTCGGACTTCATACTCCCACGGACCGAGGGTTCGCCTCCCTCGGAGAGCCGGATGAAGTTGAACATCGACTCCTGGGTGGTCGACTGGTCTTCCTCATCGCGCGCGAGCACCGGAAGCAGCAGGCTCGTCCGTCCCCGGCCGTGGATGTGCCCCTCGTTCAGCTTGGTTGTCAGCGAAACGGTGAGCGGGATGTTTCGCAACGCAGTTCCCGCCCACTCGCGGTCCGGGTTGCTGGCGAACAGGTTGCCACCGAGGAGCAGCGCGGCCTTGACCGTGCCGACCGCGGCCGCTTCCATCGATGCGAACGTGTGCTGACCGCCGGCCGCGGGGATTTCGATGCCGTAGAGCGATTCGAGCTGCTTCGCGAATGCTTCCTTGAGCGCTGGAGCAACGCCAACCGAACCGATTCCCTGGACGTTGGAATGGCCGCGAATCGGCATGAGTCCACAGCCGGGCTTACCGAGCCAACCACGGGCGAGAGCGACATTCGCCAGGGCCTCGATGGTCTCGACGCCGTTCGTGTGGTGGGTGAGGCCCATCGCCCAGAGGAACACCCCGCGTTTCGCTTCGGCAATCGCGAGGACAACCTTTTCGATATCCACCTTCGAAACGCCGCATGCTTCGGTCAGTTCGTCCCAGGAGACGTGTTCGACAGACGCGTGAACGGCCTCCCAGCCGTCAGTGGCCTCGGCGATGAAGCCCGCGTCCGTCGCGCCCAATTCGATCAGGCCCTTGAGGATGGCCATGAACAGGGCGGCATCGGAACCAATGTGAGGCTGGAGATAGAGGTCGGAGACGGTCGAGCCGAAGAGCATGCTCCGTACCTGGGACGGGATGCGGAATTTCACGAGACCGAGCTCTTTCAGCGGGTTGACGATGATGACCTTGCCCCCGCGTCGGCGAAGGTTGGCCAGCTGGGTAATGAGCCGCGGATGGTTGCTGGCCGGGTTCGCCCCCGCCAGGAGGACAAGGTCGGTGTTCTCGATATCTTCGAGGGTGACGGAGCCCGTGCCGGAGCCGTAAACGCCGGTAAGAGCGACGCCGGAAGCCTGGTGGCAGTAATACGAACAGTTGTGGATGTTCGCTGTGCCGTAGGCGCGCGCGATGAGTTGGAGCAGAAAGCCGGCTTCGTTGCTGCTTCGCCCGGAACTGTAAAAGAAGGTCTCGTGCGGTTGGGCATTGGAAAATGCAGAGCCAGCGAGGTCGTAGGCTTCGCTCCACGAGACACGCCGGTAGTGAGTATCGCCTTCCCGAGCGAGGACGGGGAAGGTGAGGCGGCCGAGGTTTTCTAGTTCGCGCGAACTGAGTTTCGCCATCTCGGCGATTGGTGTTCGCACGAAAAAGGCTTCGGGTATGCGCCCAGCCATATCCCCCGCCTGGGCCTGCACCGATTTCTTACAAACCTCTGGGAAGTGGCCGGCTTCGTTCACCATCCCGCCACGCTGACCGCCCATCCCAAGTGCACAGGTCTTGCAGGTGTTTTTCGCTCGCATCCGCTTGTAGAGCTTCCAGTAGCCGCCCGCCTCGCGGCCCTTTTTGAGCACGTAGAAGGTGGCGGCCATGCCGCCGGCGGCCTTCACGCGTGGTTTCGCCATGCCTTCGATTCTACTACTGGTGAACGTTTCGCTGCGGCTCGGCAACTCGCGCCGGGTTAGAAGATTGGCCCCTTCGTGGTCGGCTCTTCGGTTGGTTCGCCGAAAAGCGTCTCTTCGGTCAGCAGCCCATTGGTGCGCATGATGGTGCGTCGCAGCCCGAGGAGTGCTGCATCGTCGGCGCCCGCGAGCGCTCGTTTTACCAGTTCGAAGAGCGTGCCAGTCGAGAGGAGGGCATACCGGTAATTTTCGCAGGCGACGCGCAGGGGTTCGCTAAACTGCGGCTCGCGCTGTTCCGGATCCTTTTCGCGGTACCCGTTCGCGATGACGATGCCCTTGAGGAGCTCGGAATTCTTCAGCAGGTTCTCTTCGAGGCGGCGCTGAAGGCGAATATAGGGCCACTCGACGACCTGCTCGCGGGCGCTTTCGACCTCGATGAAAGCTTTCGCACCTTCGTGCTCGAGCGTGATCGGTTCGCCGGGAGTGTGTTCGACCACGAAGCCTAGCAGCCGAAGTGCTTCGACCACTGCGCCTGCGAACGGCTGGCCATCCTCCCAGAGCAGCCGGCGGTGACGGGCAAGGCCATCATGGCGCTCGCGAACCGCTTGCTCGTGCAACTGTGTCTTCTCGGCCGCGGCCTGGGCTTCTTCGAGTTCGGCTTCGAGCTGCTCCAAACCAGGGAGCGCCTGCGTTCGTACCCAGTACGGTTCGTTGGCGCCGAACTCGCTCCCGGCATGGCGAATCGACGCTTCGACGATGGCCTGGGCAAGGTCGGCACGATTCGCGTAGGCGCTTTCGGCCATGACGGGCAGGAAGAGGACTTGTCCCCCAAGGACAGGGAACTCCATCGCAATCGGGATGCCGGCGCCGCCGGTGGCGAGTACCCGCCCTGTTCGGCGAACCTCGGCCTGGCGGTCATCGAACATGGCCCGGTAGCCGACTTCCTTGCGGAACTCGCGCAGGAGCGCCGAGAACGGGTGGTCTTCGGAGCCCGCGATTCTGAGCATCTTGCCTTCGGCTGGTTTGAGGTATGGAGGCCCCCAGGAGAGGCCTCCGGGTGCCGGCAGCCAGTGGTAGCGGTCGAGGCCCTCGAAGCCAAGAACGCCTCCCTGCACGGCATTGGGCCGCGCCAGCACGATGACGAGGCCGCCAGCATCGAGCAGCCGTGACGTTTCATCGCTTCGTCGCCGGAACTGATCCTGGGCGCTTACCGATGAGGCCGTGGTCGGCGCATTGATAACCGGGCGGCCATCGAACGCTTCGAACTCGGTTTCTGCGGCGGCCAGGTCACGACCGATCGTTGTCACGCTCGCGGGGTCGATGATGAGGGCGTCGTAGTCGTTGTAGCTGGGCGCTGTGAGGGCGTTGTAGTTATCAACCGCCTGGTTCGGAAGCGGAAAGCCAATGGAGAGGATGCGCATCGTCGGCGTCACCTTTGTGCAAGAAGTGGGTCCAGGCGTTCGCGGAGGTCATTCGCGAGTTCGGGCCTGAGCAGGGCTGCCGCCACTGAAGCAGTCAGGTAGCCGAGCGGCCTGCCCGTATCGTACCTGACTCCGGAAAACTGGAACGAGCTGACGGGTTCGCCAGCTGCGATCTGGCTTGCAAGGGCATCGGTAATCTGTAATTCGCCGTTCGCGCCGGGCGGGATTCTATCGATGTGGTCGAAGATGGTCTCGCTGAGGATGTAGCGCCCGACGATCCCAAGCCGCGATGGCGCATCGGCCAGCATGGGCTTTTCAACCACCCGCCGCAGTCTCGCGGGGTTCGCCTCATCGACCGGATCGACGATCCCGTATTGGGGGACATCGGCATCGGCGACCGGCTCCACGGCGATGAGGCTCCCACCCGCGCGGCTGTGTGCTTCGACGAGTTCTGCCACACAGGAAGGGCCAAGCAGGAGGTCATCCGGGAACATGAGCGCGAACGGCCTGCCTTCGAGGTATTCCCGCGCGCAGTTCACTGCATGGGCAATGCCGAGCTGTTCCGGCTGGCTTACGTAGCGGAAGCTGGCCCCGGCACCGATCGCGCCGAGGGCGTCCCCCGCTTGGGCGTTTCCCGATGCACGGAGGGCGCGCTCGACGCGCTGGCCAGCTTCAAAGTGCTCGCGGATTGCTCCTTTGCCTTCGGCCACGACGAAGACAACTTCGGTGATGCCTGCGGCCAGCGCTTCATCGACGCAATACTGGACGAGCGGACGATCGACGATCGGGAGCATCTCCTTGGGTATGGCCTTCGTCGCGGGGAGCATGCGAGTGCCGAGGCCGGCGGCGAGAATGACAGCGGTGGAAACTGATTGCATTGGCTCAGCATGGTACCCCGGTGGTTGGCTCTGGATATACAGAATGTGACCCGGCTGCTAATATTCGAAGCTGTCTAACTTTCCCCGGGGAGCATTTTGAGGAAACGATCGAAGGTCCCACCGAAGCCGGCACCACCAGAGCCGAGAATTAACGAACGAATCCGCGTTCCGGAAGTTCGCGTTATTGACGAGGAAGGCCGCCAGATCGGCGTCATCCGAACGTCGGAAGCATTGACCATGGCGCGCGAGCGTGAGGTCGATCTGGTGGAAGTGGCCGCCCAGGCGAGTCCTCCGGTTGCGCGCCTTATGGACTTCGGGCGATTTAAGTACGAGCAATCGAAGAAGGAACGGGAGGCCAAGAAGCACCAGGTCAACGTCCAGCTCCGCGAGGTCCGGATGAAGCCGAAAATCGATGACCATGACATCGATTTCAAGACCCGGATTGCCGCGAAACTGTTGAAGAAGGGCGACAAGGTCAAGCTGACCGTGATGTTCCGTGGGCGTGAGATAACGCATCCGCAGATCGGAAAGGCCCTTCTCGACCGTGTGCTGGCCAGCCTCGAAGACATCGCTATCCTCGAGAAGGACGCGATGCTGGAAGGGCGGCACATGACCATTATCCTGGCGCCAGACAAGAAAAAGATCGCGGCCAAGGCCCGCGCAGCTGCCGAAGCTGCCGGTGGCACGGTTCCGGTTGAAGACGACGAAGATGATGAAGCTATCACCGCAGCGGCGGAAGCAGCGCGCGTGGTGGGCGAAGACGAAAACGATGACGACGTTGCCGACGATGATGACGACGACAACCTCGACGACGAATCCACAGGAGACTGACGATGCCGAAGCTGAAGACCCACAAGGGTGCAGCGAGCCGCTTCCGTGTAACGGGTGGCGGCAAGATTATGCGCATGCAGGGAAGCCGCAACAACTTCCGCAGGAAGAAGCGCCAGTCTGTCAAGGTGAAGTTTGGCCGCACCGTAGAGGTTTCGCCGACACACGCCCCAATGATTAAGAGGTTGCTCGCCGGCCAATAGGCCGCCGCACCATTCCAGGAGAACCAGGACCATGAGCCGAGTAAAACGTGGCGTTACCTCGCATCGCCGCCATAAGAAGACCCTCGCCCTGACGAAGGGCCATGCTGGCCAGCGTCACCGCCTGATCAAGCGGGCAACCGAAAGCATGCTGCATTCGCTGCGCTACAACTGGGTGGACCGCCGCGACCGCAAGGGCGACTTCCGCGAGCTGTGGATCATGCGCATCAACGCCGCCGCGCGCCTCCACGGGCTGAACTACAGCCGGCTCATCTTCGGTCTGAAGCAGGCCGGGATCGAACTCGACCGGAAGTCGCTTGCCGACCTTGCGGTCACTCG
>JBATAT010000583.1:0-2278 GCA_049662005.1 Tepidiformaceae bacterium | reverse complement strand
TGGGCGGCACGCAAAATCCTGGGGACCAGGACGATGGCGACGGTTCCACAGACCATGGCCATCTACACAGAAATCCTGCAGCGCCTCGCGCAGAAGGAATCGCTCCAGGTCTTGGCCGTCCGCGATGCCCGCTTCTCGGCCGAGACGCAAGCGCGGGAACCAGGTCTGCACGGGAAATTCGACCGCATGGAGGCGGTTCTCCTGCCGATCGTCGAGCGACACCACTTCGTCCTTGCTGACCTCGAAGGCGCCCTCCAGAGAGCCCCTGATCGCCGCGTGTTCCACCAGGATGATGGCGTCCACACGACTGCCGCTTTCCACGAGGTCTACTTCGGCGTGATGCAGGAGGCGCTTGCGCCCCTCCTGCCCCGCCTGCGCGAAGATTAAGGCTTGAAGCCGATAGCCTGGCACCAGAATTTTGCGGCGAATGATCCCGGGTGATTCCCCCATCGCTGCCAGGCGGCGCCAATCTCCGCCATCTCATCCCGCGTGGAAAGTCCACGCGCCTCCGCGTAGGCAACGAACGGTTCCTGGACGAAGTAGTTCGCCCAGAACGCTCCATTCAAAGCATTGATCTTCGCATCACCCTCCGCGCCGCCCGTGACCAAACCGACAGCACGGACGAAGCCCGCTTCCGCCAGCAGCGCGCGCAGCTTCTTGCCCACGCGAGTGTCACCGGCCGGCCGCAGTCCAGTCATGATCGCGTTTCCCCGATCCAGCAACGGCTCTTCCGGCCAGGAGATAGCGCCATCATGGTCGGCGTCCGCGATACCGATGACGCCACCGGGCTTGAGTACGCGTAGAAGCTCTGCGAGGACCCTCACGGGCTCGTCGACGTGCTGCAGTACAGCGTGGATGAATACCGCATCAAACCTGTTGTCGTCGAACGGTAGCGCCTGGATGTGGTGTTGCTCGTAGCTCACGTTTGCAAAGCCCCGCGTCTCAGCGAAGGCTCGAGCGACTTCCAACGACGCCTCGTTGGTGTCGACTCCAACGACATTGCCCGGAGAAACAGCCTGCGCCAGGCCGACGGTGATCGAGCCCGGCCCGCAGCCTGCGTCGAGGAGCGACATCCCCGGTTTGAGGTGAGGCAAGAAGAACGCCGCGTTCTTCTCCGCCGTGCGCCGGGCGTGCGCGCCCGTATGCGCTGAGCTGACCCAGCGCTCGTATTTTTCGCGGGCAGCAGCGAGCGCCGCGCGATCATGAACCTGTGACAAGGTGAACCCTCCCGGGGTTGCAAAGGAGCCGTTGTGGCTCAACCACTCCGCGGGAGTTGAAGGGCTGTTAAGGCCCCAACCGAATCGCGGAGGTCAATCGAGAAGTCAGTTCTGTTTGCATAGCCACCTCCTCATCGCTCGAACGCGATGGTATCGCGAAATCGGCAAAAGCATTTACTACTTGCTAAGTTAGCGTAGGTGGGTTTAAAAAGTCTCTCGGAATCGGAGGCTCCAGAGATCTAGCATGGAGGTTAACATGCTTCTTAGACAAACCCGCGAAGCAACCCTCGCATTGGTCCTCGCAGTGGCGTCGCTGGCGCCAGGGTTTACTTCTGACGCTCTCGAAACCCCCCCACTCGGCTAACGTAGCAAGTCTGCATCCGTTGTATCCGGGTGAGTGTTTCGCCAACACTTTCTTCCTCGTGGGTGGGATGGCAACGTTCATCGCTACAACGAGTTCGACGCCAGCGACCTGGATCGTGCTCATGACTGCCGGAGGAACAGTGTTTCAAACCCTGTCCGCTGCCAACGCCTGCGCGGGCGGACCCTCCGCACAGATCTGCATACGTCGGGTCTGGGGACTTCCCAATTTGTATTGGGAGCATGTGCCATAGACCCAATGGTATCCGTACTGCACTGGCGGCGGCGGTGGAGGAGTGGTGGCGGCAGCTGGTAATCCTCAACGCTCGACGTAAGTTTACGTCGTAGACCTTGGCCTCCGATTCCGCGCCCGCCATTCGCCCCGCGCTCTTGCAACATTCCATCCGAGAATCGGAAGGAACAGAACGAACACCAACCAATTGCCAGTGAAGGCGTAGAAGAGCACCAGAATGAGGAACGCCATCACTGCTAGTAACGATCGAACCATTACAACATTTTAGCCAGCTGGCGGCGCCCTTCCAAGCACGCGTCATAGAGCCTTCAGTTCACCCCGCCCGGATCGCCCGCCCGCATCGGATTCGTAAACTCAAGCCCCGCGTTCATCAGATCGCCCGAAAGATCCTCACCCTTCGGCTTCTTTCCATCGCGGACCCAATTCACGAGGTCTTCGAAGGCGGTCG
>JBATAT010000582.1:0-2032 GCA_049662005.1 Tepidiformaceae bacterium | reverse complement strand
GAATTCTCCGAGGTCGATGTCGCAGTCGCTTCGATCGGCGCGGCCGAAATCGCGGAGAATCGTGACCGATGGATCGCCGACTGGACCCAGGCCGTTCTGCGCTGAGCACGCGCAGACAAATTCGCTGGCGGGAGCTGGGGCTGATGGTCCCGGTGTTTCTGCTCCTCGCCGTCTTTCTCGTCTATCCGTTGGAGGGGATCCTTCGGGAGTCGTTCGGGCGGGCCGGGGGCATCGGGCCGCTTTTCGACGGGACCTACTACCTGGAGCGGGCCTGGTTCACCCTCTGGCAAGCGACAGCCTCCGCTCTGCTTACGCTGCTGCTGGCGGTGCCGCTCGCGTGGGTGCTCGCCTGCCATTCCTTTCCGGGGAAGCGAACCCTGGAAGCGGTGCTCATGGTGCCATTCGTGCTGCCGACCATCGTGGTGGCGGTGGCGTTCACGGCCCTGGTTGGGCCAACCGGCTCGCTGAACAGCCTGCTCATGCGGCTCCCGGGAGTAGATGAGCCACCGATCCGGTTGCTGAACACGGTCTGGGCGATCCTGCTCGCCCACGTTTTCTACAACGTCGCCGTCGCCTCCCGGATACTGGCGACGGGCTGGCGGGGGCTCGATGCACGGGTCGAAGAATCGGCGGCAATGCTCGGGGCGGGGCCAGGGGCGCGCTTCTTCCTGGTCACGCTGCCTGCATTACGGAACTCGCTGCTGGCCGCGGGCTCGCTGGTGTTCCTCTTTTGCTTCACGAGCTTCGGCGTCATCCTCATCCTCGGCGGGCCAAAGTTCGGGACGATCGAGACCGAGATCTATCGCGAATCGCTCTTCCTGTTTCGCTTGCCGGTGGCGGGAGCCCTGGCCCTGATCCAGATTGTTATCACGTTCGCGACCATCGGCGTGAACACCGCGATCCAGCGAAACGCGACACAGCGAACCGAGGCCCGGCGGGCGACGGCGTGGACGCGGCGCTCCAGGACGTTCGGCGCGCTCGTACTGGTGGGGATGCTCGTGCTGACGGTGGCGCCGATGGCGGCACTGGCCGAGCGGTCGTTCCACGCCGGCGATGGGTACACGCTTCGCTACTACACGATGCTCGACCAGAACGTGCGAGGGCAGGTGTTGTTCGTTGCGCCGATCGAGGCGATTCGAAACTCGGTCGTGTTCGCGATTGCGACGGCAGCCCTGGCCCTCCCGATCGGGACACTGGCGGCGGTGGGAGCGGTACGAGCGCGTTCGAAACTCAGTGAAGCGATCGTCCAGATCCCGCTCGGGGTTTCGGCGGTAACCCTGGGGCTGGGATTCCTGGTCACCTTCGACGAGCCGCCGCTCGAGCTTCGGCAGAGCCCGGTGCTCGTGGTCATCGCGCACTCGTTGATCGCGGTCCCGTTTGTTGCGCGAACGGTCGCCTCGCGGATGCGAAGCCTCGACCCGCGGCTGCGTGATGCGGGAGCGATGCTCGGGGCCGGACCGATCCGGACGTTCTTCTCGGTGGAAATTCCACAGCTTCGGGGCGCGCTCGGGGTGGGGGCAGTCCTCGCGTTTGCGACTTCGATCGGAGAGTTCGGCGCGACCCTTTTAATCTCCATCCCTGAGTACCCGACCATCCCTGTCGCGATATTCCGCTACCTGGGCCAGCCAGGCGCGCTGAACTACGGCCAGGCACTGGCGATGAGCACGGTGCTGATGGTGGTCACAGCAAGCGTGTTCTTTGTGGCGGATCGGCTGGCGGGCGCGCGGAACGGCGGCTTTTGATGAGCGGCCTGGAATTCGATGGCGTGCAGTTTGCGGTTGATGGGCACGTGATTCTGCGCGATGTCTCGGGCCGAGTGGAACCGGGCGAGACGCTTGCGCTCCTAGGCCCGAGCGGATGTGGAAAGACGACCCTGTTGCGGGTGATCGCGGGTTTGGAGAGGCCGACAGTTGGAATCGTGTCGTTCGATGGGGCCGATGTGACAGGAATCCCGGCACATCGGCGCGGGTTTGGCATGATGTTCCAGGATCATGCCCTCTTTCCCCACCTCGATGTCGCGGGGAACATTGAG
>JBATAT010000581.1:0-3822 GCA_049662005.1 Tepidiformaceae bacterium | reverse complement strand
AATGACCATCCCGGGGCCGAAGATACCGCCCGACCCGCCGGAACCCACGGTGAGGGAGGTCGTCACGATTCGAGCGAACGGCAGGAGGAGCAGGAGCCAGGGCGAAAGCGACAGCACCTCCTGTGGGTCGAAGGCTCGCTGGACCCATCCGTAGCCGACGTGGATGGATTCGGGAGCAACTGCGCCGATGAGGCCAGCCGCGACCCCGCCGATCATCGGTTTGAGCATTCGTGGGCCGGGCATGCGATGGAAGAGTGCGGTCACGCCGTAGAAGGTCTTCGCATAGAGCAACCCCATCAGGCCGCAGGCGACACCCAGGACGCAGTAATACGGGATCTCTGAGACATCGGAGAAGGTGAACCCGCCGCTGTTGCCAAACATGGGCTCGAAGCTGTAGTACGAGCCGAAGAGCGAGTAGGCGACGATCGACGAAATAAGTCCGAGAAGGATGACATCGGATTCAAAGTCGTGCTTGTAGAGGACTTCGGCGCCCATCATCGCGCCCCCAAGGGGCGCACGGACAATCGCGCCGATGCCAGCGCCCATGCCGGCGGCGAGTGCACGGCGTCGCTCCGCGGGGTCGAGGCCAAGGCGGTCGGCGAGAAATGAGCCGAAGGTGCCGCCGATTTGTGCGGTCGGGCCTTCGCGACCGGCGGCGCCACCAGAACCAATGGTCAGGGCGGAGGCCAGCAGCTTGATTGGGATGACCTGCCAGCGCGTTCGTCCGCCTTTGTTATGAAAAGAATCGATCGCAGCGTCGGTGCCGTGCCCTTCCGCTTCGGGCGCGAACGTGAACACGAGGATTCCGGAGAGCAATCCGCCGAGCCCAAGGACGAGCGGAAGCGCCCAGCGGCGTGTTGGTCCGGAGTAATCCGGCGAACCTTCGCCGATCGGATCCGGTGGATAAAAGCCGGCAAGCGTGCCGAGGAGATGTTCGCCGACAAACGCGATGGCCTCGGTGAAAAGGACGGCGCCTGCGCCAGCGACGATGCCAATGAGCGTGCCCAGCCAGAGTGCACGGACAACTTCCTGGTTGGTCATTCTTCCGAAGTTGTATCTGCGGCCCTGGTTGGCGAAGGCTCTTAGCACGGGGTAGGGGGCTCCTCCTCAGGGGCATTGGCGGCGTGAGCACATCGCACGCACTGCGCTCGCAAATGGCGAGTCCGGCGAGCCTGCAGACGGGCACGGCCCAAGTTTGCGGGGCGAGCGCGAACTCGATGCACAGCGCAACTACCAGAGATAGTTCGCATCTAACTATCTGCCCCTGATTCGCTACATGGTACTGGGACACCTGCGGCCCGGATTAAGAATTCGCCATGTGAACCGTGCTTGGCACGAGCACGATTCTCCGTGGTACAGTCATTGCAGTTACAACGGCTTTGACCGGGACAAGTAGCCAGCCACCACCCAGAGAGTTGCGCCAGGGGCTGAGAGCGCGACACCGGCAGGCGAAACCACCCGCGAGCTGGCCCCGAAGCCTGCCGGGAGTGCCCGGCGCGATAAGGTGGCCCGATTGGCCCCGTTAGCGGCCACGACTGAGGTCTTCCGGAAGTCTCGGAGGACGAAGTTGGGTGGAACCACGAGCACGTCGCTCGTCCCAACGGCACGGCGAAGAACGATGTCGGCTGGAGTCCACCAATGTTGAAGCGCACCTTTCTTGCGATGTTCTCTGGTTCTTGCCTGCGCACGGCGACTGGCGCGCGGCATGCGGCCGCATCCTGCTGACCTTTCGATGCAACCACTGAGAATTGGAGTTGTCCCATGGCTGAAGCCATTGAATCCCACGTAGACCTGAAGGCACTGCCGAAGGAGGAGCGTCTCAACCGGATGCGCCATTCGGCTGCACACGTCCTCGCCGAGGCGATGGTGGAGATGTTCCCGGACGCAGAATTGGGCATCGGCCCGCCGATCGACACCGGCTTCTATTACGACTTCCGGTTGCCGCGATCGCTAACACCGGAAGACCTGGAAGTGCTCGAAGACCGGATGCGCCAGACCGTAAAGGGCCGCCACAAGTTCGAGATGGCGAGCCTGACCAAGGCTGAGGCCGAGGAGAAGTGGGCGAACCAGCCCTTCAAGCTGGAACTGCTTTCGGAGTTGGAAGAAGGCAACGTGACGCAGTGCACGCATGCCGGGTTCACCGACCTCTGCCGGGGCGGACACGTTAATTACACGAATCAAATCGGCGCCTTCAAACTCATGTCGATCGCCGGAGCCTACTGGCGCGGGAGCGAAAAGAATCCGCAGCTTCAACGCGTCTATGGGGCGTTGTTCGAAACAAAAGAAGAGCTGGCGGAGTACGAACACCAACTCGAGGAGGCGCGGCGGCGCGATCACCGGAAGATCGGACGGGAACTGAAGATTTACGACCTTTTCGAGGACGTCGGGCCGGGGCATGTCATCTGGCTGCCCGCCGGCGCGACCATTCGGCGCGAACTTTCGCGCTGGATCGAGGACCTCGAAATCGAACGTGGCTACCAACACGTGATTACGCCGGTCGTCGGCAAACGCGAGCTGTACGTGCGTTCGGGCCACTGGGATCACTACCAGGATGCGATGTATCCGGTGATGGAGCGCGACGGCGAGGAGTACTGCCTGCGGCCGATGAACTGCCCTCACCACATCATGGTGTTTGAGAGCGAGCTGCATTCGTACCGCGAGCTCCCGATCCGGATCGCTGAGCTGGGAAATATGCATCGCTGGGAGAAAAGCGGGCAGGTTTCGGGCATGAGCCGCGTACGCATTATGACGTTGAACGACGCGCACATTTTCTGTGCCGACCAATCGATGGTGGAATCGGAGGTGGCCGGCGTACTTGATCTCATGGAGCACGTGTACAAGACGCTCGGGCTGAAGAACTACACCTACCGGCTCTCGCTCGGCGATCGCAGCAACACGGAGAAATACGTCGACAATCCGCCGATGTGGGAGATGGGCGAGGACTTGCTCCGGCGCGTCCTCAAGCGGACGGAACTCGACTTCTACGAAGCGGCCGACGAAGCGGCGTTTTACGGCCCGAAGATCGATGTGCAGTTCCAAACGGCGGCGGGCAAGGACGAGACGCTCGTTACCGTCCAGGTCGATTTCCACCTGCCCGAACAGTTCGAACTTGAGTACGTGGGTGAAGATGGCGAACGCCACCGCCCGATCATCGTGCACCGCGGTGTGCTTTCGACGATGGAGCGCATGGTTGCCCTCCTGATCGAGGAGTACGAGGGGAACTTCCCACTGTGGCTCTCGCCGACGCAGGCGGTTGTCATTCCGATCGCGGACCGGCACATCGAGTACGCCGAGGAAGTCGCCAGGCAACTGAAGGCGGCCAAGCTCCGGGTCGAAGTCGATGGGCGGGGAGAGCGAATGAACGCCAAGATCCGCGACGCCCAGCTGCGGAAGATCCCGTACATGCTTGTCGTTGGCGACCGCGAAGCAGAGGCGAAAGCGGCAGCCCTGCGCGTCCGCGGCGGCGGCGACCTCGGGGCGGTGCCGGTAGCGGACATCGTCACAAGGCTTCGTGAGGACCGCGACGGGAAGGTGCTCACACTCTGGGGGCAGGAGTAGGAGCGTGGGCCGGACCTCTGATGCCGAGGTCCGGCCCACAATTTACGGTAGAAATGGGGTTTTGATTTGATTGGGCTGTTGGAGATCCGGCGCCGAAAGGTACAGTTCGCACTCATCGCGGTTGTGGTGACGCTCATCGCCTACCTGGTACTGATGATCAACGGCCTGGGCGTGGGCCTGAATCAGCTGGCTGGTAGCGCCTTGCTCAACTTCAATGCCGACGCCATCGCCTACTCGGACTCCGCAGACCTCAGCGTGATTCGT
>JBATAT010000580.1:0-1654 GCA_049662005.1 Tepidiformaceae bacterium | reverse complement strand
AACCAGGGCACGATCGCCAGCGAATCGCTGGTCGTCGCCACCGGCGGGTTGTCCATCCCGCAGCTCGGGGCCAGCGGCCTCGGCTACGAAATTGCCGGGCAATTCGGGCTCCCCCGCGTCACCTGCCGGCCAGGGCTTGTGCCGTTCACCTTCGCCAAACAGGATCTTGGCTTCTTTCAGTCGCTCAGCGGTGTTTCCCTGGAGGTCACCGTGCGCTGTGGCAGCGATGCCTTCAGCGAGAACCTGCTCTTCACCCATCGCGGGCTCAGCGGTCCGGCAATCCTCCAGATCTCGAACACGTGGCAGCCGGGGCAGGCCATCGCCATCGACCTCTTTCCGTCGGCTTCCATGCGAGAGGTGCTCCATGGAACCCGCCGAGACGCTCGGGAGCTGGTATCAGTCCTGGCAGACTTCGCGCCGAAACGATTCGTGCAGGCATGGTGCGCCGAATTCGCTCCCTCGCGCCCGATGAATCGCTTCACCGCTGAACAGCTCGACGAAATCGCAGATCGCCTGCACAACTGGGAACTGCGGCCCGCGGGAACCGCCGGCTACGGCAAGGCGGAGGTCACCCTCGGCGGCGTCGATACCCGTGCCCTGCGCTCGAAGACGATGGAAGCTCGCGACGTTCCCGGGCTCTACTTCATCGGTGAAGTCGTCGATGTGACGGGCTGGCTCGGCGGCTACAACTTTCAGTGGGCGTGGGCCTCGGGTTTCGCGGCGGGGCAGGTGGTGTAGGCTGCGTCCCGCAAGTATATACTTCGTAGATACGGGAGGCGTCGGATGCAAACGAAAATCTCGAAGTGGGGCAATAGTTTGGCGATCCGGATCCCCGCCGCGCTCGCCGCGGAGGTTAGCTTCACCGACGGTGATGTGGTGGAACTAAGCCTTCGGGATGGCGCCATTCTCGTGAAGGCACGCGCGGGAGAACTCCGAATGGACGATCTTCTAGACCTGATCACCGACGAGAACCTGCACGAGCCGGTTGACTTTGGTCCTCCGGTTGGTAAGGAACTCCTTTGACCGTTCCCAATTACGTTCCGCAGCGCGGAGATGTGGCCTGGCTGACGCTTGACCCAACCCTGGGTCACGAACAGGCTGGCCGGAGGCCGGTCGTAGTCCTCTCCCACGGGCGATATAACGGCCGAACTGGCTTGATGATCTGTTGCCCGATCACGAATCAAGCCAAGGGGTACCCTCTTGAGTTTGCGCTTCCGGCAGCGGGTCGCACGACCGGAGTTGCGCTCGCTGATCAGCTAAAGAGCGTCGATTGGCGCGAGCGCCGAGCGGAATTCATTGAGAGCCTTCCTCTTCCGACGATGGTTGAAATCTTGCGGCGGGCGCGGGTGATGTTGAGCGACGCCTGAAACGCAAGAAGGCCCCGCTTTCGCAGGGCCTTCGGTTGTGGTGTTGCGCTCGCCCTAGCGGGTGAGCCAGGCGAACTGCTGCGGCTTCCGCTGCGCCTTGGCACTGATCATAATGTTGATGATCGACGGCTTGTCCGACTTCGTGGCGGCTTCGAGCGCGGGGCGAAGTTCGCTCGGCTCCGTTACGAAGTACCCCTTCCCGCCGTAGATTTCCGCCATCTTTTCGTACCTGGCGCGCGGTGTGTACGCGCTCGGTGGCACCTTCGCCGGATCGAGTTCGTCCGGAC
>JBATAT010000579.1:0-2054 GCA_049662005.1 Tepidiformaceae bacterium | reverse complement strand
CCAGCCGAGGTACGTCCCGTTTGAGTACTGGTTGGCGTGCGAGCCTGCGGCCGGAAAGACGATCGGATGGGAGCCAGCTTTGTGAACTTTCGGGGTATCCCAGCTGGCAGTCTCGCCGCCGCCATGCTGGGAAAGCGCCATGCTCGTGGGCTCCGAGAGGAGTGCGCGTTCGGCATCCGCTTCATCGAAAACGAGCTGGATCATTTCCCAATCGCCTTCGTGCTTGTTGTTGAAATCGTTGAAGACGTAGAAAAACCAGTACTGGAGGGCGAGCTGGCCATCGCGGCCGTAAAGCCGGGCGTAGACGGTGGGTTCCAGGCCGTCGATGCGTTCCCGGCCCCAGCGCTCGTAGTTGCACCCGGCTTTCCGCGGATTGCCCGGGAAGTCCAGGTAGTAGCCGGGGCCAAGGCCTTGGAGGTCGCTTGCAGTCGGCCCGCTGGTAACTACCGGGTCGGTGCGGGACGATCCACCCTCGATGTTCTGCTTGAGGGTCACCTTTGGGTCGCCAAGGACGACCTCGACCGGCGAGGGCAGGTAGGGTTCGCCGTCGCTATCGCACTCGTGCTGCTGAGTCTTCAGCCCGGCGACCGGAGCGTACTTTTCAGCGAGTTGCTGTTCGGGCGACGCTGCATCGTCTCCATGGGCTGAAGTGGGGCTCGCCGGGAGGAACAGTGCCAGGAGACCGAAGAGAACCAGGGCGAAGGTTCCGCCTGACCAGGCCAGACGCAACCGAAAGGAGAACCGTATAAAGCCAGCGGCGGTAGGCACGCGGTCAATCTACCGCACCATTGGCTCACCTTCTTCAGCGTCGGGCGACGCGTGGTCGGCCCTCCTCACTGCATCAGATCACATCGAGAGCACAATCTTTCCGCGCGCCCGCCTGGTCTGTACTTTCGCGAGTGCCGCCGGCGCATCATCGAAGGGGTAAACGTGTTCAATCACGAGTCGCAGCCGGCCCGCGACGATCTGATTCAATAACTCGAGCAATTCGTCACGAACATCGAAACGCGGGAGTCCGACGACATTGACTCCTCGTGCCGGCGCCACATTGTCTCCCGAGATGGTGACAACGGTTCCACCATCCCGGACCACGCTGAGGCTATCGGCGGTCGTTTGGGGTTGTATGGCGAGCGCTGCATCGACGCCACCGGGCCGCCACGCCCGGATCTCATCCGGCCAGCCTGGGTTGTGATAATCGACAGTCACGGCCGCACCGAGGGACAGAAGGTACTGATGGTTCTGCGGAGAGGCGGATGCCGCGACTTCCCACCGCCTGGCTCGTGCCATCTGCACCGCGAGGGTGCCAATGGCGCCCGAGGCACCCGCGATAAAAATGGAAGCACCAGCATCGAGGCGGGGGAGTGCATGAAGCGCGAAGATTGCAGTATTTCCCGCAACAGGAACTGCGGCGGCGTGTTCGAAATCCATTCCGGCTGGGATAGGGACAATCAATGAATCTGCCCGGACAACGGCATATTCGGCCCATGTGCCACCCTTCACCTGGAGAGCACTAACGAACGCGATGCGATCCCGCGGGCGGTAGCCGGAAACCGCGCTGCCTACCTCTTCAACAATGCCGGCGGCCTCGATCCCGATCGGATACGGGTACGAAATGTCTGATGGCAAGAAGTAGGAGTCGTGGATGCCAACACCCACAGCCCTGATCTGGACCAATAGTTCATCGGGGCCTGGCACCGGTACCGGTACGGTTGCCAACGTAATGGAACTTTGTTGCGGGCCGGAGACCACAAACGCCTTCATTTCGCGCATAAGCGCTCCCCCAGTCGTTGCTCAGCGATACGTGAGCGAGCTAACCGCGAACCAACCTCAGAGGAAGCCGCCCTCGTACCGGTTGAGCTTCATGATAGCTTCATTCCAGCGTCGTCGAAGCGCAGGATGCCCGGCCGGAGGCATCCTGGCTGTGGTCGTTGCAACGACTGTTCCAGTTCGCCCTTGCGGTAAATGGTTACCCAACTTCCTCGTCGACGATCTGGAGGTTGTAGATAGCTGCGCTGAAACGCGACATGCTTTGTCGCGATTTGTTGGTATCCATA
>JBATAT010000578.1:0-5059 GCA_049662005.1 Tepidiformaceae bacterium | reverse complement strand
GAGGCGGCGCGAACCCGGGGCTAAGACTCTGTCCACGGGTTCCGTATACTGAAACGCACATCTGCCGCGCGTTCGCGCCGGAGGCACCATGCCCGAAACGAAGCCACGTCAGCCCTCGCTGTTTTCCGCCGAAGCGCTCTCAGCGCTCTCTCGATCCCTGCACGGCTGGGAGGAGGGTCCACTCGCAAAGACGCTGCAGCGCCAGCCGGAGCGCGATGATGCCTTCGGGACCAGCTCCCAACCGGTGGAACGGCTCTACACGCCGCTGGATATCGCGGAGCTCGATTACGAGCGTGACCTCGGCTTCCCGGGCGAGTATCCCTTCACGAGAGGCGTTCAACCGACGATGTACCGGGGGCGCTTCTGGACGATGCGGCAGTACGCCGGCTTCGGTACGGCGGAGGAATCGAACGAGAAATTCAGGTACCTGCTGGGCCAGGGCCAGACCGGGCTCTCGGTCGCGTTTGACCTCCCGAGCCAACTCGGCTACGACTCGGATGACCCGATGGCCATCGCCGAAGTCGGCCAGGTCGGGGTGGCGATCGATTCGCTCTACGACATGGAGACGCTCTTTGCGGACATTCCGCTGGACAAGGTCTCCACGAGCATGACCATCAACGCCCCTGCGGCGGTGATGCTCGCGATGTATGTCGCGGCAGGCGAGAAGCAGGGTGTGAGCCCGGAGAAACTCAACGGCACCGTCCAGAACGACGTACTCAAGGAGTACGTGGCGAGGGGGACCTACATTTTTCCGCCTGGTCCGAGCGTGCGGCTGGCGGCGGATATCATGGCGTTCTGCGCGAAGAGCGTGCCCCAGTGGAACACGATTTCAGTGAGCGGCTACCACATCCGCGACGCCGGTTCGACGGCCGCCCAGGAGATAGGCTTTTCGTTCGCGAACGCACGGGCCTACATCGAAGCAGCCCTCGAACGGGGCCTCGACATCGACGAGTTCGCGCCACGCATCTCCTGGATTTTCAACACACACAACAACTTCTTCGAAGAGATCGCCAAGTACCGCGCGCTGCGCCGCCTCTGGGCGCGGATGCTGAAGGAGCGCTACGGCGCGAAGAGCGCGCGCTCGATGATGCTGCGAACGCACACCCAGACCGGTGGCAGCACATTGATGGCGCAGCAGCCGGAGAACAACATCGTCCGGGCCGCGATCCAGTCGCTCGCGGCGGTGGTGGGCGGAGTCCAGAGCATCGCCCTGAGCTGCTTCGATGAAGCGCTGGCGCTGCCGACAAACGACGCCCAGCGCATCGCCCTGCGCACCCAGCAGGTCATCGCGCACGAAACCGGCGTGACCGACACCATCGATCCGATGGCTGGCAGCTATTTTGTGGAGCACCTCACAAACGAACTGGAACGCCAGGCGCAGGAATACATGGATCAGATCGACGGCATGGGCGGCTCCGTCGCGGCCATCGAGACCGGCTGGATGCAGAACCAGATCGCCGAGGCAAGCTGGAAGTACCAGCAGGAAGTCGACGAGAAGCGTGAAATTGTCGTCGGCGTGAACGAGTACAACGAGGGGGCGGAGCAGCGGCCGTCGATCTTCTCGGTCGACAAGCGGCTGGTCGAACACCAGATCAAGCGGCTCGCGCACCATCGCAAGGAGCGCGACCAGGCGAGGGTGGCGGCTTCGCTCGAGGCGCTGAAGGCGACCTGCAACGGTACTGGCAACCTCATGCCCCCGATCCTCGATGCGGTGCGCGCATACGCGACCCTTGGCGAAATCTGTGGCGCGATGCGAGACGTTTTTGGTGAGTACCGGCCGCCGACCGTGATTTAGCTGCCTGAGAGGAGACGATGCAGTTCGGCCAACGCGGCACGGGCTTCGTCTTGCGTCTGGGCACGGCCCAACAGAACCTCGGCCACGGCTTCGACCGCATCGGCGAGTTCGGCATCGGTCGTGCGCAGCGCATCATGGGCGGCCGCGGCGGAGACTTCGTCTGACCAATGGGGGCGAACTGCGTCGGAAACGAAGGCGCCGCCAAGCACTTCGATTCGCTGTTCCGGGGTGAGGCCCGCGGCATCGAGCAGGCCGCAGACGAGCGAACTGAGCTGTGCGGTGGTCGCACCATCGGCACGTGCCAGCATGCGAGCGAGTGTGCTTACACGGGCGGCCGCATTTGTTGATCTGTCCATTGACCGATTCCCAACCCTCGCCACGGCCATCTTACACCATCCGAGCACCTGATATAGTCCCTTAGCAATTACCGGGGAGCACTTGTTGGATTCTCTGCCGCTATTCTCGGAGCCGATCGCGACAAATCTTGTCGCCGATTCCTCAGAGTCCAAGGATTTCGTGCAAATCCTGCTTTGCCTCGAAGATTCCTGCCCAGGGGTCGCCATGTTCGGCCACCAGTGGTGGAACCGAATCGAGCGTGAAATCGGCGGCTTTCACCTTGCCAACCTGGTCCCACCGAAGGGGCATCGAAGCTGGCGCACCGGGTTTGGCGCGCGGCGAGTAGGCGACGGCGAGGTTCTTGTGGCGCGCGTTCTGGTTGGCATCGAGGAAGACCTTACCGGTGCGCTTCTTCGTGTCCCACTCCATCGTGACGTCCTTGCCGCGGCGCGAAAGGATCTCCATGCAGACGGTGTTCGCAGCAGCGCGAACCACGCTGTATTGCAGGTTCCGAACTATCGGGACGTAGATGTGCAGTCCGGTCGCGCCCGAGGTCTTCACGAACGACTGCAGCCCCAACGAATCGAGGATTTCCTTGAGCGAACATGCTACGTCGGAAGTTTGCGCGAAGGCGAGTTCGTTTGGCTGCGGCTCATCGCCCTTCTTTTCGTGACCGGCGTAGATGTAGGGATCGAGGTCGAAGAGGATGAAATCGGGGTAGTTGAGGACGGACTGTTCGAGGTTCTCGGTGCTGCCTGTGAACGTCTGCGGAAGTTCGCCAGCGTCGGCGCCGGACGTAACGCGCGCGAGGTGGGCGTGCCATTCGATGTCGGCAAGCTGGCAGAGCCAGAGAAGTGTCGGCAGGTTGTTGCACAGCAGGAACCGCTGGTCGCCGCCCTCGCCATCGGAGTACATGACGATGGTCTCGACGAACGGCGGAGGGCCTGCGTCCCAATGTTTCTGGTAGAACTTCTTGCCATGAATTCCGTTCGGGAAACGGAGCAGCGTCATCGGCCGGTCGCGCACGTGGCGTTCGACCCACGGCCAGATGGTCGCCGCGTAGATGAGCAGGTCGCGCTTCGAATGGCCGCCGTCAGCGGCGTCGGGCCAAAGGATTTTGTCCAGGTTTGTCACGGCCAGTTGCCAACCAGGACCCTGGAGCAACGCCTTCGCTTTCGCGCTCCGGAGTTGTTCAACGACGGCTTCTGATGCCGCATGGTTCGGGGCGACCGCTTCGAGGGGGGCGACCTCGACACCACTCGCGTCAGGCGAGGCGAGGCCCTTGAAGATCGGCGCACGGAGGAGGTTCGCGGCCGTTCGGTTTGCGTACTCGACCTCGATGCAAATGTCGGGCTGGACCCAGGTCGCTGTCTTGTCGTCCTGCGTTGGGCCCGCGAAGGGACTTGTCTTCGTGACCAGTTCATCGAGGGAGGCGCGGAGGCTGCGGACGTCGCGGTCGGTGAAACCGCTACCCACTTTGCCGCGGTATCGGAGCGCACCATCGACCCACTCGCCGATGACGAGTCCGCCGAAGCTCTTACCCCGGTGGCCCGTTCCAGGCGTGTAGCCGCCAACGACGAACGTCTCGGTGTCGGTGCCCTTGCGTTTCAGCCAGTTGGCGCTCCGCTTGCCCGGTTCGTAGCGGCTGTCGGCGCGTTTGGCCATCAGGCCCTCGAAGCCGGCTTCGATGGCGAAGCGATAGGCCTCGCCGGCTTCAGCCGGGATGGCGAAGGTTTCCTGCACCTGCGATACGGGCAGGATCACGCGGGTGAGCACCTCCTTCCGGCCGCGAAGTGCGACTTTCGTCAGGTCGTAGCCATCGAGGTACATCACGTCGAACACGTAGAGCACCGTTGGGATCGTTCGCTCAGCCGCGGCGATCTGGGTGGGGTCGTGGAGGTTCATTCGCTGCTGAAGCAGTTCGAACGAGGGCCTGCCCTCGGGAGTGATAGCGACGATTTCGCCATCGAAGACAGCCGACGACACCGGTTGCAGCTTGAGTGCGTCGGCGATGCCCGGGTAACTGGCCGTGACATCCATCCCGCCACGCGTTCGCAACTCGACATGGTCGTCCGCAATCGTTATGACGACTCGAATGCCATCGAGTTTCGGCTCGAAGATCCATTCACCCGTTTTTGGTACGGGTGTTGCCGAAGCGAGCATCGGCTCGATGCGGGTGAGTCCCGCCGCGCGTGAACCTTCGAGCACGGCCGGGCTGAATGACCAGTCGGTATCGAGCGTGCTGGCGATTGCCCCTTCGCGGAGGTCGTCGAGCGTGTATCCGGTTGCGACCGAAGTGCCATCGTCGGTGAGTTCGTTCGCCGGGTCGCTTGCGGCGTCTTTGTGCTTGAGGAGGAGCCACTCCTTGTTCGTCTTCATCCGGACGAGCGCCCAGGACCCCTTGAGTTTCTTGCCCCGGAAAGTGATGCCCACTTTGCCGTTCTCGAGGCCCTTACGGAACTCGGTCTGCGCGAATTCACGGTCGTCGAACGGTGGCGTGATCTTCTCGTCCGGAGCAAACGTGCCAGCGTCCCAGATCAGGCTCGGGCCTGCGCCGTACTGCCCGCTACCGATGAGCCCTTCGAACGAGGCGTAGTCGAGTGGGTGGTCTTCGGTGGGCGTCGCGAAGCGCTTCTCGCCGGTGGTCGCCGAGGGACCTTTGGGGACCGCGAACGACTTCATGACGCCGTCGAGTTCGAGGCGGAGGTCGTAGTGCAATGCGCGCGCGTGGTGCTTGTGGACCATGAAGCGCAAGGGACCCTCGGCCTCACTCGCGGCAGAGCCATCGGGCTCTGCCGTCTTCGCGAAGTCGCGCTTGCGCCGGTATTCGGAGAGCGAGTCGCCGGGCACGGCGGGTTAGCGGGCGCCTGCCGGCGTCTTCTTCCGGGATTTCGGCGCTGGCTTCGGCTCCTCGGCAACGGGTTCGGG
>JBATAT010000577.1:0-4917 GCA_049662005.1 Tepidiformaceae bacterium | reverse complement strand
GATGACGGCGTATCGCTTTCCGCCGATGAAGGTGAGCGGACTATGGTCGCGGTCTTTCAGGAGCCACTGCTGGGCGTAGGCGTCGTCATCCGCCTGGACTTTGACGACGCTGCCGACGAAGAGGCTGTGGTCACCCATACGGATGACGTCCTGGAGGGTGCACTCGATCCAGGCGAGGCAGCCTTCGATGAGAGGGGCATCGATTTTCAGGGGGCTGAAGAGTTGGAGGCCGGAGGCTTCGAGCTTGTTGTTGTTGAGGCCGGATTGAGTGCCCAGGAAGGCTGTCTGCTTGAGAAGTTCTGGGCCCGGGATGTTGATGGCAAAAGCGTCGCTGAAGCGGATCATGTCGGCGGTATGCCGGTGAGGGTGGACAACGATGCCGACGAGTGGGGGTTCCATCGAGAGTGGGGCACACCAGGCGATCGGGGCGGCGTTGGCGATGCCACGCCATTCGGTGGTGACGATTGCGACGGGGCCGGGGTTCAGCATCCGGCGGGCATCGGTGGGATCACAGAGCCGGCGCATGGTTGCCTCCACAGCGCGAAGGCCGGGTGAACCCGGCCTTCGATTAATTCGCTACGGCCAGTGTATCAGGCCTAGTGACGGCCGTTGCCGTTGGAGGAGAGGCGGCGCCAGCGGAGGAAGTTCCAGTAGGCGAGGAGCTCCGGAAGATCTTCCGGATGCTTTTCGAGCTCGCCGATGAGCTGCGCGATATCGCTATCCTTCACGTAGAGCATGTCGCCGTCATCGCCGAGGAAGTAATGCAGCGGGCGGTTGAGGATGCGGGCGACGCTGAGGAGCATATCGATGCCCACGGAGCGCTGTCCGGCTTCGTAGAGGCTGATGGCGCTCTGGGTGGTGTTGAGGTTTTGGGCGAGTTGGCCCTGGCTCATGCCGGCATCTCGCCGGGCGGTGCGGATGCGGTTTCCAAGGCTCGCCGAGACAGGGGCCTTTCCGCTTTCGGACGTGGCTTTCATCATGGTTGCTTTCGACTCCGATTGGGGCGTTTTGGGCTTCCCCGATATTTCGCTCGCGGGGATGGGCAATGCCAACTCAAGGTAGGTCTGAGAAGTGTTCGGGTCAATCGAAGTCGGGCGTCGTTATGGTTTCGCAATACTGGATTTACCGTGAGGTGTTGCGGCACGTCATCGCGGCGGCGGCGTGGCGCGAGATGAGCCATGACGAATGAACCTTCGGGCAAAATTTCGCGGCCTTTGGCGCATGGGGCATAGCCGACGACGCTCCTATACTGTCGCCAATGGCAGCAATCCATGACTTCGAATTGGCCTCGGGCGGCGAGGAAGAAACGCGCAGCGTAGGCGAGCGGCTCGGGCGGCAGCTTCGCAAGGGCGACATCGTGTTGTTGAACGGCGAACTCGGAGCGGGAAAGACCTGCCTGACGCAAGGCATCGGCCGGGGCCTGGCGTTTGATGGCCAGG
Source organism: Tepidiformaceae bacterium (assembly GCA_049662005.1). Taxonomy (GTDB): domain Bacteria; phylum Chloroflexota; class Dehalococcoidia; order Tepidiformales; family Tepidiformaceae; genus Amarobacter. The sequence goes on along the minus strand of JBATAT010000577.1, from coordinate 3,478 downwards.
TGAACAGCCCCTCGTTCGTGCTGATGAACGAATACGAAGGCCGTGAGACCCTCTATCACGTGGATCTCTACCGTATCGAAGATGTCGAAGAACTGGATGACCTTGGTCTGTGGGATTACGCCGAGAAGGGCGTGCTCGTGATCGAGTGGCCAGAACGTGGCGCCGAACTGCTGCCTGGCGATGGCCTGGTGGTGGAGCTGGTCGCGGGCGGCATGGGGCCGCGCAGCCGGCGGCTGCGCTTTATCCCGCGGGGGCCACGCGGCGAAGAAATCGTGGCATCACTCGGCGCAGCGTGACCACGATCCTCTGCATCGATACGGCATCGGATCGGTTCGCCATTGCGGTCGAACAGAATGGCGAATTGGCGTCGATGGAAGCAGAGGCGCGCCAGGATCATTCCCGTCTGCTGATTCCTGCGATCGCCGAGATGCTGGGGGCAGATTCGCCCGAGGCGATTCTTGTGGTGATTGGGCCAGGTGCGTATGCCGGCGTTCGGGTCGGGATTGCGACAGCAGAGGGCCTCGGCATCGCCCGGGATATTCCCGTGTACGGGATCGGGACGCTGGAGGCGGCGGCACTGGCCGCGGGTGTGGGAACGGGAACAATGATCCACCCCGCCGGGCGAGGTGGCTTCGCCGTCCAGCAGTGGGAGAACGGCCGGCCCGTAGGATCTCCTGTGGTGAGCGACCTGGCAGGCATCGCGCCGCGGGATCTTGTGGGCGAAGGCGCCGGTGCGCTGGGTGGCCGGGAGGTTAGCCCACGGGAGCGAGCTGAGGCGGCGTTGAAGGACCGCGTACCGAGGATCGTTCGTGGTTCACTGGAGACAGGGGCCGAGGCGTTCTATCTGCGCGAACCCAGTATTACGGTTTCGCGGCGGCAGCAATCCGCCGCTTCCTAAACTCAAACGACATCTGGAGACTTTCCATTGGAACGAGAACGAACCCTTTTCCTGGTCAAGCCGGACGCTGTGCAGCGCGGGCTGGCCGGCGAGATTATCAAGCGGCTGGAAAATCGGGGCCTGAAGATCGTTGGGCTCAAACTGATGCAGGTGCCCAAGGCCACCGCGGAGAAGCACTACGGCGAACACAAGGGCAAGCCGTTTTACAACGGACTCGTGGAATTCATCACCAGTGCACCGGTTGTCGCGGCAGTCTTTGAGGGCACGAATGCGATCGAGATCGTGCGGGCAACGAACGGCCTGACAAACCCGGCAGCGGCAGCACCGGGCACCATCCGCGCCGACTTCGGGACCGAAATGGGCCGGAACCTGGTCCATGCGAGCGACAGTGCGAAGAGCGCGGCCCGGGAGATCAAGCTCTTTTTCAAGGCGGCGGAACTGGTGGAATGGACGCGAGATTCGGACAAGTGGATTTACGAGTAGGCAAGTTGGCCGGGCGTCGTCGGCGTCTGCATCGCAGCCAGGGCGAGGCTAGCGTCGTGCCAGTTGGCCCTCGATCAGGCGGGCGCCGAACTCGATGCCGAGCAGCATTGCCTCCTCATCGATGACGAAACCGGCATCGTGGTGGCGGCCGGCGATGCCTTTCGATTCGTTGCGAGCGCCAAGCCAGAAGTAGCAGCCGGGACGTTGTTCGAGGAACACGCCCATATCTTCGGCGCCCATGCTTGCCGTGGCGAGGATGTTGCGTTCGCCGAAGTATTCTTCGCCCACTTCGCGGACGTAACGGGCGATTTCGGGGTCGTTGACGAGGGGCGGGCAGCTTGTCTGGTGCTCGAATTCGTAGGTTGCGGCGAACGCTGCGCAGACGCCTGCCAGAATCTCCTCCGTACGCCGGATCATCGTCTCCCGAACCGCGTGCGTATAGCTGCGAATAGTGCCAGACATCGTCGCGGATTCCGCGATGACATTGCCGCGAAACCCGCCAGCGAGTTTGCCAACCGTCAGGACGGCCGCGTCGGAAGGGCTGGTCGAGCGGCTGACCACCGTTTGGAGTGCGGTAATAACGTGGGCCGCGACCACCACCGCATCGACCGTCTGGTGTGGGGCCGCAGCGTGGCCTCCACGGCCGTGGATCGTGATCTTGAACGCAGTTGGTGCGGCAAAGAAGGGACCAGGGGCGACGTTGATCGCGCCGAGCGGGATATCGGCGCTGATGTGGAGACCGAGCGCGACATCGACTTTCGGGGAATCGAGGACGCCGTCGGCGATGCAGGCCTGGGCGCCGCCCGCGGCTTCTTCGGCCGGCTGGAAAACGAATCGAACGGTCCCCTGAAGCTCGTCACGCTTCGCGGATAGCGTCTCGGCAATGCCAAGGGCGATAGCCATGTGGGCATCGTGGCCGCAGGCATGCATGACATTCTCGGTCGTCGAGGCGAACGGGAGGGTGCTTTTGTCTGGGATGGGAAGCGCATCCATATCGGCGCGCCAGAGGACACAGCGGCCGGTCTTGCTGCCCTGGACGAGGCCAGTAACGCCGGTGCGAGCGACGGCACGAATATCGGTAAGGCCAATCTGATGAAGGCGTTCGATGATTCGGGACTGAGTTCGATGCTCCTGCCATGAGAGTTCTGGGTGCTGGTGGAAATCACGGCGGGTGGAGATGACGCGTTCGCGGATAGCGGCAACTTCGGGGCGGATCGGCAGGCGGGGGCTTCGTGCCATGTGCGAATCGTAGCAGAGCGGTGGTCAGTCGCTGGAAGCCGGAGCAGGAACGGCTATGGCGGACGAGCGGCCAAGGAGCCGGCGGGGATCCGTACCCTGGACGAGGGCAACACCGGCGAGGATAAAGGCAAGGGCCGCGATGAGGTTCCAGCCGAGCACTTCATCGAGAAACAGCCAGCCCAAAAGGACGCCGATCGGGGGGACCATATAGGTGACCACCGATGCGCGAACTGGCCCCACCGTCTGGATGAGGTACATGTAGCCAACGACGGCGAGGCCGGAGCCGAAAGCGCCCAGCGCGCAGGCCGCCGCGATGACCTTGAGGTTGATATCGGCATCGGAATAGGCGCCGGTGAGCAGGGCGGCAGGGATGAGAACCATCGCCGCGGTGGCTACCTGGGCGGTCGCCAGGGGGATCGAGGGGACGTCGGCAAGCCAGCGGCGAATGCTGACCGCAGAAGTGGCGTAGCTCAATGTGGCGACGAGTATCAGGAGGATGCTCCCGGCCTCGCTGCCGGAGAGGCTGGTGAGGTCTCCGCTCATGAGGATGATCACGCCGGCGAAGCCGAGCGCGAGACCTGCAACCCGCTGCGGTCCAAGTTTGTCGGCTTTGAGGAGGATGGTGGCGAGCAGAGCGGACCAAAGCGGCATCGAGGCATTGGCAACCGCGGCTGCGCCACTTGGGACGTGCTGTTCGGCGATGCCAAAGATGGTCCAGGGGACGGCGAAGTTGAGGATGCCGAGGCCGAACAGCGCGAGCCAGGTAGCGCGAGGTTGGCGGAAGCCCCGGCGGGCGAACCAGGCAAAGGGCAGAAGCGTCAACGCCCCGAGGCCTGTCCGGACGGCGGACATTCCCAT
>JBATAT010000576.1:0-4896 GCA_049662005.1 Tepidiformaceae bacterium | reverse complement strand
GGGCGAAGTTCGCTCGGCTCCGTTACGAAGTACCCCTTCCCGCCGTAGATTTCCGCCATCTTTTCGTACCTGGCGCGCGGTGTGTACGCGCTCGGTGGCACCTTCGCCGGATCGAGTTCGTCCGGACCGCCACCGACACCGTTGTTGTTGATGATGATGAAGACGATGTTGTTCAGGCCGTAGCGTGCTGCCGTTTCGACTTCCATGCCGCTGAAGCCGAACGCTGAGTCACCTTCGATGCAGAACACCTTCTTGTCCGGATTCACGATTGCCGCAGCGATCGCCTGCCCGAGACCGACACCCATGGTGCCGAATGTCGCGGCATCGAGGCGGTGGCGCGCAAAGAAGTTCGGCATCAGTGTGCGGCCGATGTCCATCGTGCTCGCACCTTCGTTCTGGATGATCGCATCTCGCGGGATGAAATCCCGGATGTCCTTGTAGACGCGGTAGTAGTTCATCGGCGTCGAGTCGTCCGCCATGTACTCCTCGACCGTCGCGCCGTTCTCCTCGATCTTCTTTCGGAGCCCGGTCCACCAGGTTGTCTCCGATGGATACTGCCACGGCGATTGCTTGAGGTGGGCGTTGAGCTGTGTGGTGATCGCTTTGGCATCGCCAACCAGCGCGACTTCGGTCGGGATGTTGGTCCCGATCTCCTCAGCGTTGATATCCATCTGGATGACGCGGACGTTCTTGTCGAATCGCGGCGGCTGGCCGAAGTGCATCATCCAGTTCAGTCGGGCGCCCATCAGGAGGATGACATCGGCGCCGACGAGCGCGGCGGAACGGGCCGGCGCGATCGAGAGCGGGTGGTCGTCGGGCATGACGCCCTTCCCCATCGGCGAAGCGAGGTAGGGAAGCTGGGTCGCTTCCAGGAACTCGCGCACTTCGTTTTCAGCTCGGGAATAGGCAGCGCCCTTGCCGACGATGACGAGTGGGCGCTCGGCCGACTTCAGGGCAGCCATGGCCTGGTCGATGCTGTCCTGCGGTGCTGTTGTTCGCGGTGCATCCGGGCACTTCGGCGGGTATTCGAGTTCGGCCTCATCGATGGAACCGGTGATGATGTCGCCGGGAAGGTCCAGGTAGCAGGCGCCGGGCCGGCCATAGATGGATGTGCGGACAGCCTGCTCAACGTAGAACGGAAGCCGCTTTACGCTGTCGGGGCGGGCAGCGTACTTGGCGTAAGGCCGTGCTGTTTCGATCTGGGGAGCCTCCTGGAATGCGCCCCCGCCGTTCTGGTAACTATCGTTTGCCCCACCGATGAGGATCATCGGCCAGCAGTTGGCCCACGCGTTCGCCATCCCGGCGATGCCGTGAATCATGCCCGGACCCGAAACCGCAAGGCAGACGCCGGGGCGCCCGGTCAGATAGCCAACGGCGGCGGCGGCGTAGCTCGCGGATTGTTCGTTTCGGAAGCCGAGGAACTTGATTCCCTCGCGCTGGGCGTGGATGGCGATTGGGATGACCGGGATGCCAACGATCCCGAACATGTACTCGACACCCTGCTGCTTCAGGGATTTGGCGACGATTTGTGCGCCGGTGATTTCTGCCATGCTTGGCTCCTCAAATCTCTCTTGGTTATGCGGCCGAATCATACGCGAACCGGCGGCGGGGCACACTTCGCATGCCCGCCCGTTCGATTCCATGGTTCGCGACGGTCAGTCGATGATGCTCGAATAAATGATGTTCTTCAGCTGCCCCCGGAAGTTGAACGTCGCCGAAGGCATCAGTTGCGTCATGAAAATCGCAACGAGGTCTTCGATCGGGTCGACCCAGAATATCGTGGACGCGGCGCCACCCCAGTAGTAATCATCCGCGCCGAGCGTGCCCGCCTGGACTTCCCCGAGCGTTGTCGCGAAGCCAAGCCCGAAGCCAACGCCGTCGTAGGCGGTCTCTGAAAACGCGCCGATGGCCATGCTCGCGAGGTCGCCATCGCCGCCTGCGAGGTGGTTCATGTGCATCAGGTCGATGGTCCGCGGCCCCAGCACACGCTTGCCATCGAGTTCGCCGCCGCGCCGGAGCATCTCGCAGAACCGCAGGTAGTCGGCCGTGGTGCTCGTCAGTCCCCCACCGCCGGAGAAGAACGATGGCTTCGAAAGGTACGTGCTCCGCTCGGGGTCATCGATGAGCTTGAGTTTTTTGTCTTCGCCACGCTGGTAATTGGCAGCGAAGCGCGCTTGCTTCTCCGCGGTCACCCAGAACGAAGTATCGACCATCCCCAGCGGCGCGAAGATGTGCTCCTCAAGGTATTCATCGAAGGACTGACCTGAGATCGCTTCAACGAGCCCGCCGCAGACATCGGTGGACATCGAGTACATCCAGGCGCTGCCGGGCTCGTAGCGCAAAGGCGTTTGGCCCATCTTGTCCATGAACGTCGTGAGCGTTTCGGTGCGGTCGCGGTTCACGCCCAGCCGCCGGTAGACCTTGTCGACCGGATGGTTGGTTGCGCCATAGGTGAGGCCGCCCGTGTGGCTGAGGACGTTGCGGAACGTGATTGGACGTTCTGGAGCCTTGAGTTCCATCTCGTCACCATCGCCCGAAACCCAGACCTTCTGATCCCGCCAGCCGGGCAGCACGCGCGAAATCGGGTCGTTCAGCTGGAAGTGTCCCTGCTCGTAGAGCTGCATGAGCGCGACGGATGTAATCGGCTTCGACATCGAGTAGATGCGGAAAATGGTGTCGTCACGCATCGGCGTCGCCCGTTCGAGGTCGGCCAAACCGAGCGACTCGAAGTACGCGACCTGTCCGTGCCGCGAGACAAGCGTCTGGCAGCCGGCAATCTTTCCGGAGTCGACGTAGTTGCGCTTCAAGTGCTCGGTGATCCGGTTGAGGCGACCGGTGTCGAAGCCCGCGTTCTCGGCGTTAATGTTCATGGTGACCTTCCTCGAATCGTGTTGGGAGTGCGTGCGAATCTTACAGAGTAGTTGCCGAACTGGCAGGCTGAGCTTGCACCCCCGGGCCATGACAGCGTTACGATCGCTCCCAGACCGCTCCTCGGAGGCCAAATGCCCCAGTCACTTAACCTTGTGAACTTCGAAGCCCTGACTGTGCCGATGCTGGCCGAGGCTTGCCAGCGAGCCATGGATGGCTGCGACGCGATCCTCGCCGACGTCGTCGCGATTGCCCCGGGCACACGGACGTTCGCAAATACGCTCTTGCCACTCGAGGAGGCGACCGACCTCGTCTCCGAAGTCTCTGGCCAGTACGCCTTCATGGCCTATGTCACCGCGAACGACGAGCTTCGAACGGCCGCCCGCGAATGGGATGAGAAGCTCGACAAATACATGGTCGGCCTCGGCTTCCGCGAGGATATCTATGCGGCGATCAAGGAGTTCGCGGCCAGCGATGCTGCCAGCGAACTCGAGGGTGAGGCCGCCCGCTGGCTCGAGTTCGAACTACGCGACTACCGCCGCAACGGCTTCGACCTGCCGGCCGGTGAGCGCCAGAAGGTTCGTGAGCTCTTCGATCGCCTTGTCGAACTCGACGTCAAATTCCGCAAGAACATCGACGACTACGAGGACGGCATCGTTGTCTCGCGCGAACAACTCTCTGCCATGCCCGAGGCCTGGGTTGAGAACCTGGCCAAAGTCGAGGAAGGCGGCGAAACGAGGTACAGAGTCTCGCTCGACTATCCGGAAATCCAGCCGTTCATGGCCAACTGCGCCGATGGCGAACTGCGGCGGGAACTGTTCGAAAAGGATCAGCGCAAGGGCGGCGCTGAGAACGTTGGTATCCTCGAAGACGCGATCAAGATCCGGCACGAAATAGCCACGCTTCTTGGGTACGACTCATGGGCCGCCTATCGAACCGAGACGCGCATGGCGAAGACGCGCGAAACGGTTACGAACTTCCTTCGCGACCTGCGTGGAAAGGTCACGCTAAAGGCCGCCGAGGACCTCCAGCAGATGCGCGCGCTGGCGAAAGAACGGTTCGGCGCCGACACCATCAACATCTGGGACTGGCGCTTCTACCACAACGAGTTGCTCAAGACGAAGTTCGCAGTCGACGAATTCGAGGTTGCGAAGTACTTTCCCCTCGATGCCGTTCTCGAAGGCCTTTTCAAGGTCTACCAGCACATCCTCGGCGTGAGATTCACCGAGGCACCCGATGCGCCCCGCTGGCACCCCGATGTGCTCGCCTACGACATCGCTGATGCGGCCGGCGGCGCGCCGTTCGCCCGCTTCTACATGGACCTGCACCCCCGCCCGAACAAGTACGGCCACGCCGCTGCCTTCACCCTCCGGCGCGGCCGTCGGCTTGCCGATGGTGGCTACCAGCATCCGGTCAGCTCGATCGTCGCGAACTTCACCAAGCCCTCACCGGCTCAGCCATCACTCTTGCGCCACAGCGAGGTGGATACGTTCTTCCACGAGTTCGGTCACATCATGCACCAGACACTGACGCGCGCCGACCGTGCGCGCTTTAGCGGCACGCAGACCGAACGCGATTTCGTCGAAGCGCCCAGCCAGATGCTCGAGCACTGGTGCTGGGAGCCGGATGTGTTGAACTCGTTCGCCCGCCACTTCGAGACCGGTGCACCGTTGCCGAAGGAGTTGCTGGACTCGCTCATCGCCGCGAAGCAACTGGATTCTGGGATCATGGCACTGCGTCAGCTGTTCTTCGCCACGCTCGACCTTGCCTACCACTCGCCCGGCTTCAATGGCGATACGACAGAAACCCTCGAAGCCCTGCACGACATCACGGGCTTCCCTTACACGCCGGGGACGCACTTCCAGAGCGGATTCGGGCACCTCTTCGGCTACGATGCCGGCTACTACGGCTATCTCTGGTCGCAGGTCTTCGGCGACGACATGTATACGAAGTTCGAAGCAACGAGCCCGATGGATTCCGATACCGGTCTCCATTACCGTCGCACGATCCTCGAACGAGGTGGAACCG
>JBATAT010000575.1:0-3301 GCA_049662005.1 Tepidiformaceae bacterium | reverse complement strand
GGCTGTTCACCTCAGCCGGCGCCCGCGGCGAGGTGCACAGCTTCACCCCTGCAGAAGTCGCGCTACTTCCTCGACGACGTGGAAGTAGCGCGATGTGCCGAGCATCTTTTCGTTCTTCGGGAGAAAGCTCGCCGGATCGAGTCCGCGCTCCCGAACCACCGGCGCGACGGTCAGGAGTTCGCGTTCGCGAACACCCACGACGAGTTCCTGTTCGTGCGCCTTCACCCTCGTCGTTTCGCTCAGTGGTTCGCGGAACAAGGTCACGAACCGGGTGAACTCCGCCTCTGGGAACGCCCTGAACGGATTGCCCGAAACGATGGACGCGAGGTCTGGCAAGCTCCGGACGATCGCCGGTGCGTTCTTAAGCCCATGCGCGACGAACGCGGTCTCCAGCGTGCCCGCCGCCGCTTCTTCCGGAAGGTCCGTCTCGAAGAGCAGGTTGCCACTCTGCAAATACGTTGAGACGCCAGTGAAACCAGCTCGCTCACAGAGCTCCCTCAGTTGGACCATTGTTATCCGGTTGTGCTTGCCAACGTTGATAGCGCGAAGAAAGGCCGCGTACCGCATCGATGCAGTCTAACGAAGGCGATGGAATATTGAGGCCAAGTGCATATTCCGGCTCCCGCAGGTTCCGGGGTTCGCAGGACGCTCTGGCCCGAGCGTTGACCTCTGGAGCGATACCCTGAGAAGGAGGAGGTGACTTCCTCTTGAACGTGATTGCTCTTGAGCCAGGCACAACAAATGTGCGCTTGAGCGAGCGCCCGAAGCCCCGGATCACCCAACCCAACGAAGTCTTACTGCAGGTGATCGCCGTTGGCATCTGCGGAACGGATCGTGATGAAGCGTCCGGCGGTCGCTCCGACGCACCAGCGGGGGCGAAGGAGCTCGTCATTGGCCACGAAATGATCGGTCGGGTCGTCGAAGCTGGCCCAGGAGCCAGGGGCGTAGCAATTGGCGCCCTCGGCGCGTTTACCGTCCGCCGCCCCTGCGACCACTGCCAGCCATGTGCGCTTGGGCGCCCCGACTGGTGTACTTCCGGCGATTACACGGAACGCGGTATCAAGGGCCGCGATGGCTACAACGCCGAGTTCGTAGTCGATGAGGCGGAACACTTCGTTCCCATCCCCGATGAGATACAAGCCTTCGGCGTCCTTGCCGAACCGATGTCCATCGCCCAGAAGGCCATCACCGAGGCGGTGCGCATCCAGGCATCGCGCCTTCCGGGAGCACATGAGCGTGACCCATGGCTATCCGATCGAACCGCGCTCGTCGCCGGCCTTGGTCCTGTTGGCTTGCTGGCAGCGATCGAACTCCGGCTCCGTGGCGCCCGGGTGCTCGGTCTTGATGTCATCGATGGCTCCAGTCCGCGCGCTCGCCTGCTCGAGGCGGTCGGTGGCACCTACGTTGACGGCCGCGAGAAGGGCATGCCACGAAACCTTGCCGAACACCATCGCCACATCGATTTTATTTTCGAAGCCACCGGTGTCGCCCACCTGGAGTTTGATCTCTTCGGCGCGCTCGCTCCGAACGGCCTCTACGTCCTCACCGGCATCCCCGAAGGCACCCGCCCGATCGAAGTCGCCGCCGCCACCCTCGTCCGTCGGTTCGTGCTTGAAAATCAGCTAATGCTCGGCAGCGTCAACGCGAGCCGCGAGCACTGGGTTGCCGGGATAGCGTCCCTCGGCGCGGCGAACAAGCGCTGGCCGGGTGTGATGCCGAAACTCATCACCCGTCGCGTCCCGGCTTCGGATATCGGCGATTCGCTCGCTTCCCATGACCTCAATGAGATTAAGACAGTGATCCACTGGGCTGATGCCTGACGCTATACCCGTCCACCGCTCGAGGAATAGCGTTTCTCGCGGCCAGGGCCAGCGTTCGTTACCGCAAGCTCACGATTGGAACCGCCGGGCGCCCAAAGGCCTGGAAGATGAGGACATCAAGCGTCGCGCCCGAAGGAACCTGGAAGCTGATCCAACCCTTCGCCGTCTTGCCTGGCTGGAGTGTCCCGGTCCCGAACTTCGGTTCGGAGTTGGTTATCGCCCATGAATACTCCCGGTCGTCACTATCGCGCAGTTTGAACTGCGTGAAATTGAACGACGTCCGTTTTGTGAGCGCTTGCTGACTTACTTCGATCGCGACAAGCCGGTTTCCTGCTGAAGGCTTGAAGAACCCTGATGGTTCCGGGTCGGCGACCTGGATGACGCTGAACCTGCTTCCGTCCAGATCGACCGATTGACCAACGCCGACAGTGCCTGAAGAGCCGGTGCCCGGCGTCGCTGGTACGGGGGTGAGGTCTGCTGTTGTGTTTGCCGCCAACGCCGTCACACTCCCGACAACCGCCGTTAACGTGGCCGAGACACCGGTGCGCGATGTGTTGGTGTTGCCCGCCGGCGTGGCCGCATTTTCGCCAACGCGAGCGCCTGACGAACGAGAATCAATCGAAGAGTCCACGAGGCCGGAATTGATGCGTGCGAAGACGAGAATGGCGCCGACCACCGTGATCAGGCCCGAAAGCAGCAAGAGGGCGATCGCCCGGCCCATCGTCATTCGACGATCCTAAGCGCTTCCGCCCTTGTGGAGATCAGCGCCGTCGGGAGTAGCCCCCGCGAGTTGGCGGCGGTTCGGGTTGGCGGCCCATTCGATAGTGCGGCGCGAGCACCGTCACGATCGTGCCCGCATGCGGGTCCGCGATGCGCGAGACGATGCGCGGGTGCGCTTCTTGCAGCCTGTCCAGCGACTGGTCCGAGGTGACTACGGTGGGCAGGCCGGCAACGTGGCGGTAGTTCACCACCTGGTAGAGCTTCTCCTGGGCCCACTGCGTCGTCGCCTGGGCGCCGAGGTCATCGAGCACCAGCAGGTCAACGTTGCGAACCCGGTCGAAGAGCTCGTCGTATGGCGCTTCCTTGCCGGGCGCAAACGACGCGCGCAGGTAATCGAGCAGGTCGGGCACGACCGCGAAGAAGACCCCCTGCCCGTTCGCGAGCACCCGGTTCGCGATAGCGGCCGCGAGGTGTGTCTTGCCGCAGCCGTTCGCCCCCTGGAGCACGAACCAGCCCTTCGGATCCTCGGCGTAGGCCATCGCCGCCCGAAACGCCGACTCCAGCGACTCGCGTTCCTCCGCGTGCAGCCCGGGAGCACGCAGGTCGAAGTTTCGGAACTGGTGTTCGGCGAACCGCTCCCGCGTCATCCCACCCACCTGGCTGTAGCCGCCTCTCACCTCGGCGTCGAGCACGAGGACGCGCGACATCCCTTCGTCGCAGAGGCGCGTCGCGAACCGTTCATCCAGCTGTTGAGGGCGCGT
>JBATAT010000574.1:0-1656 GCA_049662005.1 Tepidiformaceae bacterium | reverse complement strand
CCTTGCCGCCGCGACGGCGAAAGTGGTGCTCGAATGCCTGCCTTGAATGGTGGCACGGCAACCACCGGTTCATCGTCGCCCGCCGGCTCGCCCTCCGCCGGGCAGAAGTCTTCGAGTTCCCCCGTTGCCGCGACCCCCACGGCCGTTACAAGACGAACCGCCTGCACCGCCACTCCCTCGGCTTCGCCTGTGCCCACTGTGGGGGCATCTACCCGGCTCGTCAGTCGGCCGCGCGCCGGGCGAACCTCCCATCTGTCCAGGTGAACCATATCATCCCCGCAATGGGCCTCCATGGCGCCCTCGACTGCGTCCACCATCAGGAAAATCTCGAAGTGCTCTGCGAACACTGCCACCGCCGCGTCACCGCTGCCCAGGCGAAGACACGAGTTGGCGTTGGCCCCACCTAAGTCAGCACCAGTAGCAACCCGGAATTTGGTACTATTCGGAGATGGCCGAAGCAAGCGTAAAAGACGAAGCCCGCCGGATCGTGGAGCAGCTCTCCGACGATGCCACGTGGTCCGACCTTGCCCACCTCGTCGCGATGCACGAACGCCTCGCGCGTGCCCGCCGCGATAGTGCCGCCGGGCTCGGCATAACCTCCGAGGAACTACTGAAGCGAATCGGCCGAGCGCGTTGATCGTCATTTGGATGCCGGACGCGAGCGCCGAAGTCGAAGCGATCTCTGCGAGGCGTGCCGATTGGTCCACCGCGGAGTCTGCCGGGCAACTCGCCGACGACATCGTTCGGCGCGGCCGGCAATTGTCTGACTTCCCGCGTTCCGGCCGGAGTATCCCGGAGTTCAACTCGAGAACCTGCGTGAAGTCCTGGAGCAGGGATACCGGATCCTCTACGAAGTCTTCCCTGACCCGTGTGGAGATCTTCGGAGTAATCAGTTCCAGGCAAGATCTGGTTCGACCCGACGTCAACTAATACTTGCGGGCATTTCGACGCCCAACTCCATCGCCAGTGCCGCCAACTGCTCGATCGTCTCCGAATCCAGTGGGATCCCCAGGCGGCTGCGCTCGTCGCGCGCCTGCGCCTCGGGATCGCCCGCCACAAGCACCGATTCGACGCCAGGCCGTGGACGAAGTCCACGCAGGTGGTCGACCATCCGTTTCATATCGGCTTTGAACTCCCCGACGTCTCGAAACGCATCGATCCGCCACGCCGCGAACCACTGGCCCTGCATCTTCGCGCCTTCGAAGATGGCGCTCCCCATCCCCGGCAACACCCCGGTAAGAATGTCGACCATGATCCCGAGTCCATAGCCCTTGTGTGAACTCGTCTCGACGTAGGAACCGAGCGGCTGGAGGGCGCCCGCCTTCCGCAGGATCGTCGGATCATCGCTATCTGCCCCGTCCGCATCCACAGCCCATCCGGCCGGGATGCCCTTGCCCTGGCGCTGCGCGATTTCGAGCTTGCCCCCGGCCACCGCAGTTGTCGCGATATCGAGCAAGAACGGATGGTCATCGAGAACCGGTGCCGCGAATGCGATCGGGTTCGTGCCATACGCTCGGTCGAGGCTGCCACTCGCGACCGCCAGCGGAGGCACGTTACACATCGCCATCCCGATCATGTCCCGTTCGGCGGCAATCCTTGCGTAGTAGCCTGCCGCCCCGAAATGGCGCCCATTCGTGAGCGCAATCATCCCGATAC
>JBATAT010000573.1:0-2903 GCA_049662005.1 Tepidiformaceae bacterium | reverse complement strand
AGCGAACTGCGCGGAAGAGCCGCCGCGAGCCATTGGTCAGCGCCATTGCCGAAGTGACGCTCTACACGGGCCTTCCACGCATCGACTTCAAAGTGACTGTGGAGAACCACGCTCGCGACCATCGCCTTCGCGTCCTCTTCCCCCTCCCGTTCGCTACCGAAACCGCCATCACCGAGAACCAGTTCCACGTCGCCGAGCGTTCGCTCACGCCGCCGCGCTGGAACGGCACCAGCGCCGAACAGCCGCCAACCACCTTCCCCCAGAAGACGTTCGCCGCCTTCGAAGGCGAGGGCGTGGGCGTGGCCGTCTTCAACAAGGGCCTGCAAGAAGGCGAAGTCGTCCGCGACAAGAAGGGCCGCCAGGCCTACGCCCTCACCCTCCTCCGCTGCGTCGGCTGGCTCTCGCGGCGCGACCTCGTCTCCCGCCGCGGCGGCGCCGGCCCAACCATTTCGACGGAAGGCAGCCAGATGCAGGGCAGCCACACCTTCGAGTTCTCGCTGACCACCTACCGCGGCGACTGGCGCACGGCCAAAATCCAGGCGATGGCCCACAGTTTCGCCTACCCTCCACTCGCGTTTGCGACGAACGAGCACGAGGGCTCGCTCGGCCGAGCAATCCCCCTTGCGACCATCACCCCGGGCATCGTCCCCACCGCCTTCACGCGCAGCGACGTCGACGGCGCACCGATCATCCGCCTCTATAACGCGACCGGAGAGCACCGCGACGCGGCCGTCGTGGTGCCAGCGGCCGCCCCCGGCGCCGGCCTCGTCGACCTCATGGAAGAACACACTCGCAACGTCGATAGCACGCAGGACGCCTGGCGCTTCCCCATGCGCCCCTGGGAGTTCACATCCCTCCGCTTCGGCCGCCACGAATAGCGTGTTTGGCCGAGTTTGCCCCTCGGCCCCGGGATTTGGCGTTAAACTGGCCACGAATGGACGAGCTGATTTTCGTTGTCACCGACGATCCCGAAGGGGGCTACACCGCGCGAGCACTAGGCGAAGCAATCTTCACCGAAGCCGACGACATTGAGTCGCTACATGAACAGGTACGCGATGCAGTCCGTTGCCACTTCGAGGAAGGCGAGCGCCACCAGCGCCCTCTTTGCCTGGCTTCAGCCTCGGCGACCTTTACCGAAGTGTAGGGACAGGCGCGCGAAAGCGTCCTACGCTCGGCTTTATGGACGAACGGCCATCAACAGACCAGCATTCTCTCTTGCACACCGAATTTCACTGGACACCTCGACAACGCGAAGTCCTCGACCTCATCGCGCGAGATAAGACCAACCAGGAGATCGCAGACACTCTGGGGGTGTCCCTGGACGGCGCGAAGTGGCACATGCGCGAGATCCTCTCGAAGCTGAACGTTGAACGGCGCGAGGACGCCGCTGAGTACTGGCGCCTCCACAACGGTTGGCAGCCCAGGTTGGGTCGGGCATGGCGCAGCTTGGCTGGCGTCAGCGCTCTGAAGTTGAGCGGCACCGCCGTCGTCGGGGCCGTATTGCTCTTCGCGAGCGTCGCTGTGGTTCTGTCGTTGCGCGACAACGAGCGTCATTCGGGAGCGCCTCCTGCCGAAGCGAACCCGTCGGTGACTGCTAGTCCCGCCGCGCCCTTACCCTCGCCAACCCTGCCTCCTCCTCCGCCCACACCGCGACAGATCGTCCTCGACACGAGCGAGCGACCCCAGCCGGCGGAGACGACGCGCGTTCTTGGCTCGCCGCCCGATTCTGTGTTTCCGCCCTGGAACGGCGTCGCGACGGTTATCTACGACATCCAGCGAGGCGTCGCTATCGATCTCGGCCCGGGTGCACAGCCTGCAGTCTTTAGTCCGGACAGCACGACGGCAGTTTGGACGGTCGGTCCGCAGTTCGGCCAGGGCACAGAGGCATTCGTCATCGACCTCGCCACCGGCGCGAAGCGCTCGCTCGGACCGGCCCGCCTTGCAGGTTTTCGGGATGACGAAACGGCGGTTACGGTAGACGCCGACAACGTGCGCCACACCGTCGATGTGAACACCGGTGAGGCGACGCTCGCGGCCGACGACATCCACATTGATTACTTCCCCACCAGTCCTGATCCCTCCCCTCAGGATCGCTACGTGATTGATCCCCCGGGCTTCGCCAGTCCCGACCTCCGGACATACACCATCCGAGACCCACGAAGCGACGCAGTGCTTCTCATCCTTGAGGCCGTCGCGGTGACTTCAGCAGGGCCAGACCATGTGGCGGCGGTTTCGGCGCCAATCGGTGCTCGCAGCAACGTGTACCTGATCGAAGTCGCGACTGGCCTCACGACGTTCGTCGCTACGGCCATCCCAGGCGTGAACAACTTTCCGTTTTCCGCGGATGAGCAATCTATCCTCTGGACGGACGGCTACTGCGGCGATCAGCCAGGAATGGTGACCCTCTTCGACCGCGCGACGGCCCAGATCACGCGCCTCGACTTCGGCAGCGTCGGCCCCAACGTGAATCCGCGGTGGGCCCGCCTTGCTCCTGAAGGGCAGATCGCCATCGGCAGCTTCGGCGCCGCCGACCTCATCGATCGCCATACACTAGCGTTCCGCACCGTCCTCCCCCCGCGCCCCGACGGTTACGGCGGCGACGTCACGTGGTCCGCTAACTACCGCTACGCCAGCCACGGGCCCTACGGCGGCCACGGCGGACTTTGCTAGCAGACGCCTACCCCCGGTTCCCCTTGTTCGCGCCTGTAATCTCGGCCATCAATTCGATAGCCCGGTCGTCGCCGGCCACCGTTATGCCCGTGAGCCCACTGTCCTGCCAGGCCTTGAACCGCTCGCGGATCCGGTCCGGTGGCCCGACCAGCGAACCTTCATCGCAGAACTCATCCGGCACCGCCTCCATGGCCTCACCCTTGCGATGGTCGAGATACATTTCCTGGATCGTC
>JBATAT010000572.1:0-5674 GCA_049662005.1 Tepidiformaceae bacterium | reverse complement strand
TGCTTTAGACGGCGGCCCCGAACCGAGCAGCAGGGGCGCACGTGGGAGCGGCCGCCCTCGTCGTGCCTCCATTCCCGGCCCCTTCCGGTAGCTGTGCTAGGATCCACGCATCTCGCCGAGGAGCGATGCATTCCGTGGCTCTCGTAATTACTCTCGTCATCATCGTCGTTGTTGTGCTGGTCCTCGTCTTCGCCCTGATGGGCATGTACAACGGCCTCGCGCGCGCTCGCATCCGCGTCAAGGAAGCCTGGTCCGGGATCGATGTCCAGCTCAAGCGCCGGAGCAGCCTGATCCCGAACCTCGTCGAGACCGTGAAGGGCTATGCCGCTCACGAAAAAGAAGTTCTCGAAAACGTGACGCGCGCCCGGGCAATGCTCGATCGGGCGGGATCGCCGGGCGAGGCCGCCCAGGCCGACAACATGCTGACCGGTGCCTTGCGCTCACTTTTCGCCGTCGCCGAAGCCTATCCTGACCTGAAGGCGAACCAGAACTTCCTCGAACTTCAGCGCGAACTGACCGACACGGAAGACAAGATCGCCTACTCGCGCCAGTTCTATAACGCCAACGTACGCACCTACAACGAAAAGACGGCAACCGTCCCAAGCTCGATCATTGCGGGCATGTTCAACTTCGAACCGGCCGAATTCTACGAAGCCGAAGAAGGTGCGCGGGCGGACGTGCAGGTGAGCTTTGGCACCACGCCGCCGGCTGCGCCGACGACCTAGGAACGGAGAACGACGAACCCCTCGGATTTTCGATTGACGATTTGCGATTGTCGCCCGGATAGGCTTTGAGTGGACGCGAGCGAATTCAAACGGAGAACGAAGAAGTTTGCGGTCGAGATTATCGCGCTCACTGAAGGTCTACCTCGTGGCCGAGCCGTCGACATCATCGCACGCCAACTTATCCGTTCAGGTTCGTCCGTTGGTGCAAACTACCGTTCGGCAACGCGGGCACAAAGCGCAGCTCACATGATTTCGAAGCTCGCGATTGTCGAAGAAGAAGCGGACGAGTGCATGTACTGGCTTGAACTGCTGGTTGAAGCGAGATATCTGAAGCCCGAGGTAGCCGCGCCACTCCAGCGCGAAGCCTCCCAAATCGTCGCGATGACGGTTGCATCGAAGAAAACGTTGCGGGCGAGACTCCGGGCCCCGCTCAGCCGGCAATCGAAAATCGTCGATCGGCAATCGCCGGCGCCAACTGGATCCACCTCGTGACCGCCGCGCCTCCCGGTTCTGTCCTCGTTTACGACCAGATTGCCGCGAATAAGCGGACGACCTGGTTCATGATGATTGGCTTCGTCATCATCCTGACCGGGTTGATCGGCGCGATTGCGATCGGGTTGGGGTTGGGGATCGGCATCATCGGTGTCATCGGGATCGGGCTGATCCTGTACGCGCTGTTTTCGTACTGGGCATCGACCACGATCGTCCTGTCGATTTCGGGCGCGCACGAGGTGACGAAGGAGGAGGAGTGGGAGTTCGTGCGGCGCGTTGAGAACCTCTCCATCGGTTCCGGGCTGCCAATGCCGAAGACGTGGGTACTGGAGGATTCGGCGCCGAACGCGTTCGCCACGGGCCGCGACCCGCAGCATTCCCACGTTGTCGTCACGCGGGGACTGCTGGACAAGCTGGAGCCCGCTGAGCTGGAGGGCGTGCTCGCCCATGAGATGTCGCATATTGCCAACTACGACATCCGGGTGATGACGCTGGCGACGGTACTCGTTGGCCTCATCGCCCTCGTGAGCGACCTTTTCCTCCGCTGGAGCATCTTCGGTTCTGGCGGGCGGCGCGGGAGCAAGGACAAGGGCGGCGGTGGATTTGCGATCATCGTCATCGGCATCGCGATCCTGGGCGCCATCCTCGCGCCGATTATCGCGCAGGCAATCAAGTTCGCGGTCAGCCGCCAGCGCGAATACCTCGCCGATGCAAGCGGCGCGCTCCTGAGCCGCCATCCGGAGGCGTTGGCGCGCGCGCTTGAGAAGATCGCGCTGGACCCGGAACCGCTGGAAGCGGCGAACAAGGCAACGGCGCACATGTACATCTACAATCCGCTGCGCGATCACCAGAGCTTCCTGAACAATATGTTCAGCACCCACCCGCCGGTGGAAGAACGGATTCGCCGGCTTCGAAGCATGTGAGCCCGAATGGTCCGAGAGACCCATCCGGATTGGTACCTTCGGCCCCTCCCCTGGTTGTGCGGGTGGCGTACTCTAAAGGCAGAGAAATGACCACCCCGGTGGGGAAGGAGGAAACGGAATGACCTGGCACCAGATTCGCGCAGTTCACGCCCTCGACGAGGTCTGGATCGTGCATTCGTAGCCGCCCAGACCTGAGCAACCATCGAGAGGAGGCCATGGCGATGAAACACAGGATTCAAGCGATGTATCAGCGGTGGTTCTTTCCGATACAAGGCTCGCACTGGCGAGCCATGCACCGCGTCCCAGTCCCGGTGGTCGTGTTGATTCAGCGGTAATTCGGATGGCCGCGATCGTCCCCTCGGGACAGAAGCCGGAGCGGAACCGGGACTGACGGACGGAGCAACGATTAGACAAACAGCCCTTCCAATTGGAAGGGCTGTTTTGCGTACGCGGGGTTCGCACGATGGGTGAGTGACCTACAGGAATGGGCCCTACGGAGAGATGTGTTCCCAGAGCATGGACGGCACGAATCGCGCGAGGTGGCGAAGGTTTGCTGTTGCGACTACGACTTGATCGTCGTCCGATTGCAAGGCAATCGCAGTTGCCGCCAGGATTACGTCGACGTCGAGGGCGTCATCGCTCGCCGTGCGACGCCCGGAATTTCGGGCTTCCGCCCAGAGTTCACTCGCGCGGATCAGGATCTCGCGCGTTACCGGGGCGTATTCGAGCTTTTCGTGCATTGAGTCGAGCTTCTGGACTGAAGCGTTACTTCCGATCCGAACGAGTTCCCGACGGACCTCATAGAAGGTGATCTCTGGGATCACGAGGTTTGCACTGCCGGTGAGGTGTCGAGCGACCCAACTATTGATCGGACCAGACGCTCGTGGGTGGACCAACAAGCCGAGGGGACCGCTGTCGAGAAGGATGATCCGAGTCAACGAAACAGGGGGCGGTGGGGCCGGGTTACATCGAGAGAATTGGCGAAATCCTCCCACTCTTCTTCGGTGAGTGTCGGCCCGCTTTTGGCCCAATCACGAAAGAACTCGGCCGCGTCCTCGCGAGAGACCTTCGGCTTCAGTGGCCACTCATCTTCGCGCGGATCGTGCCACTTCGTCTTCGTCCGGCACTCCGCGATCGCCTCGACGCAGGCGGCAGCTTCCTCTTCCGTGAGGGTTTCGAACAGGTCGCTGAGTTTTTCACGCGCAGTCACGGTTCGATCATAGCATTGGCGAATCACCGTGGCCTCGGGTTCCCGGCTATAATGACCCCGCCGAAGGTATTTGCCGGAGGCAATCTAAGCCACGAGGCACTCCAAACTTCATGGGTCTTCGAACACCACAGCAATACATCGAGTCCATCCGCGACGACCGCACCGTTTACTACCGGGGTGAGAAAGTCGCCGACGTCACGACGCACCCGGTCATCAAGAAGGCCGTCCACCACGCTTCCCTCGATTTCGAAATGGCGGAGATGGCGGAGTACAGCGAACTCGCGGTGGTCAAGGATGGCGCAGACGAATACAGCCGCTACTTCAAGATCCCGCGCAGCACTGACGACCTCCTGAAGCGCAGTGAACTCATCGAGGCAGCCACCGCCCTCGGCAAGACCCTCGTTGTGCTGGTGAAAGAGATCGGTACCGACGCGCTCTTCGCGCTCCACCGAGTCTCCCGGCAGGTCGATCAAAAGTACGAGACGGACTACTTCAACCGGGTCGAAGCCTTCTACAAGCACTGCCGGGACAACGACCTCGCGCTTTCGGTGGCCCAGACCGACGTCAAGGGTGACCGCAGCGCCGGACCGCTGAACCAGGAACACACGGACTACTACACCCGGATCGTCGAACGGCGCGACGACGGCATCGTGGTGCGCGGGGCGAAGATCCACACCAGTTGCACGACGAACGTCAACGAAATCATCGTCCTCCCGACGCGCGCGATGTCGGAGGCGGACAAGGACTACGCGGTCGCCTTCGCAATTCCGGTGAACACACCCGGCGTGAAGCTGGTGGCGAGTCCGTATGGCGGCAGCCCGAAGAGCGAGTTCGATGCGCCCTTGAGCGCCGACCGCAAGATGATGGAGACGATCACGATCTTCGATGACGTGTTCGTCCCGTGGGAGCGGGTTTTCCTCGCGGGCGAACACGATTTCGCCGCCCCCATCGCGCTCGGTTTCGTGGAGTATCACCGCTTCACGGCGGTCAGCTACAAACTCCCGCTTGTCGATGCGCTCATCGGCTCGGCGATCCTGATGGCTGATTTGAACGGCATTTCGCGTGCCGCTCACGTCCGCGACAAGCTCATCTGGCTGATCAGCTACGCGGAAACGCTGCGGGCGCTCACGGAGATGGCCGCGATCCGCGGGGTCGCGGACGAGCATGGAATCTTCGCGCCGGATGCTCTGACTACAAACATGGCGAAGTACCACTTCGCGCACCACTACCATGAAGCCCTCCAGCATGTGCAGGACATCGCCGGCGGCATGCTCGTGACCGGCCCCGGTGTCGAGGACTTTTCGAACCCCGACACGGGCGACCTTCTCCGCAAATATCTCGGAGGGCGAGCGGGCGTCGATGGCGAAGTGCGGACGCGGGCGATGAATATGGTCAGCGACCTGACGACGGGTGACTTCGGGGGCTACCATGCCGTCCTCGCAATCCACGCGGAGGGCTCGCTCGAAGCGGAAAAACTAATGATTTCACGCGCATACGATTCGAAACGAGCGCTCGCCTATGCGAAGACGCTCGCAGGAATTTAAGGAGACACCAATGTCCGACAAAGCAGCTGCCATCAACGAGCTCGAATCTGCGTACGAGAAGTTCCGAGCACCCATCGCCGGGCTTGCCGACGACGCATATAGCGAAGTCTGGTTGGGCGAATGGAACCTTTCGCAACTGCTGGCCCACATGAACGGCTGGTTCCGGGAGATGAGCGGCGCCATCGAGCGCGCGGGCCGCGGAGAACGGCCGACGCCCGAAGGTGTCGACTATTCGAAGGCAGACGAGTGGAACGTGGGCTTCGCGAAGAATGCGAAGCCGGGCAAGGCGGCACTCGCGGAATTCGATGAGGGATTCAAGATGTACCTTGGTGCTGCCCGCAACCTCCCCGACACGATGTATGGCATCGACCCCGAGAAGGGCCGGCCGAAGATCGGCAACCGGTTGCTCGATGGCGCCGGAGTCCACCACTTCAACGAACACCAGGGCGACCTCGATTCGTGGCTGAAATCGAGGCAGAAGTGACTCCGGAGGAGAAGCTCGCGGAACTTGGCCTGGCGTTCCCGCCGAAAGGTGCGGCTGGCGGCAACTACCTGCCCTGCCGCCGCGAGGGCAACATCGTCTACCTCTCGGGGCATGGGCCATCCGGGCCGGATGGCAGCATCGCCATTCGTGGTCGCGTTGGCGCCGACCTTACCGTCGAGCAAGGGTACGAGGCCGCGAAGCTCACGGCCCTCTCGTTGCTCCGTTCGCTCAAGGAAGAGATCGGCGAACTCGATCGCGTGAAGCACATCCTCAAAGTGCTCGGCATGGTTCGCTGC
>JBATAT010000571.1:0-3824 GCA_049662005.1 Tepidiformaceae bacterium | reverse complement strand
CGACAGGAGCGTACTAGATCGCGCGGTCGCGTCTTCGTCACCGATCCGAATCGCTGCGCATGGTCCCGGTGGTTGGAGCGGAACGTGGCCCATTGACGTAGCTCTGAACGGTACGCGCCCCGATGCCGTTCTTTAGGAGGCTCCAGTACCCTTCGATGGTGTTCGCGCCGACGTACCGGATACATGGACCGGCGCCGAATCGCGCCGAGATGCTCGTATGGCGGCTCAGCTACTCGCGCCGTTGGGCCCTCACTTCGGCTGCGAGGATCGCCGACCAGCCGATCGCCAGGAGCACCATCAGGAGCGCCGAGACGATGCAGTAGATGCACCACGCATCGATGACGAACGCCTCCAAATAGGTAAGGAACGCCGAAAAGGCAAGGCCGAAGAGCGAGCCGAAGAACGCGATGAGGATGGCGTAAGGCGCCCACCCACGGAAGTTCGTGAGAAGAATGGCAGCCGCCGCCACAAGCACCACATAGAGCGCAAGCCCAGGAATCGAAATTGGGATACCGAGGACCTTGCCGTACTTGCTCTGCTGCACCGTCGAACAGCCATGGACGACGGTGCAAACGCCGCTCTTGCCCTGGGCATTTTCCCACGCCAGGTAGCCCGAAACCGCCGTCCCGGCGATCGCCGCGACGAGAAGCACGACAGTCAGTGCGAGGCGCCAGCGGGAACGCCCCTCGAACGCGGCAACTTCACGTGGAGATGCGGCAGCGATACCTGGGGACATGTGATCCTCCTACCGTTGCAGTGTGACTGCGAACTCGAACCGCCTGCCACGCGATTTCTCCCACCGGCGCGAACCGGCGCGAACGATTCCGCTCGTTCGGGCCTGCATCACGATGGGACGAAGCCGCGCTTGACGAGCAGAGGCAGATCGTTAATCCATTCTTTTCGGCCCATTCCGCTCGGGTAGACGGTGTGGGCAACGTGGTCCTTGGTGTAGGCAATGACGTAGGCGGCATGGTTCACCGCGTAGTTACCATCGCCGAGGTCTTCACGTTCGGCCACAGGAACGCCGAGTGCTTCCTGCGCGGCATCGGTTTGTTCGCGTGTTCCAGTCAGGCCAATGAACGACGGGTTGAAGGCGGAGAGGTACTTCTTAAGAACCTCGGGTGTGTCCCGTTCGGGGTCGGAGGTGATGAAGATGACCTTCACCTTGTCGGCCACATCCTTGGGGAGGTCGCGGAGGGCGGCGTTCATTTCGGCGAGGTGGGTGGGGCAGATGTCGGGGCAGTGGGTGTAGCCAACGTAAACGAGGGAGACAACGCCTTCCGTCTCCTTCTGGAGGTCGAACGTCTTTCCGTCCTGGTCGGTCAAAACAAGGTTCGGCATTTCGACCGGGTTGGAAATGATCGCGCCCATGTAGTTCGCGGGCCCCGAGTCGTCATCGCCTCGGGTGGCAATGTAGCCAATCGCGACCGCGGAGATGAGGACGAGGACAGCTGCCAGTCCGAGCGCGATCTGCGAGCGTGGTTTCCATTGTGAGATGTTCAAACTGTTCTCCAACTGTGGAGCCTGCCGGGCGGCGAGGCGATTTAGCGTGGAATCTGGCCGATGCGGGGTGGGTGGCCGGGTCGGCCACCCACCTCGTGAAGACTCGTTTTGGCGCCCTTGGCGGGCGCTTCGAACGTACTACTTCGCTGGCGCCTCCGCGAGTACGGGCGCCTTCACGTTTACGGTTCCTGCATGTTCGAACTGCAGCGTGAGGTCGACAGTGTCTCCCGCTTTCAGAGGCTCCTTCACGCCCATGATCATCACATGGAAACCACCGGGCTTGAGTTCGAGCTCGCCCTTGGCCGGGACGGGGAAGCCGCCTTCCTTCTCCTGCATCTTCGATGATGCCCCTTCGGTGATGACTTCGTGGAGCTGGGCCATCATGCCGACGCTCGCCTTTGCACTGATGAGGGTGTCGGCGGCACCAGAATTGTCGACCGTGAAGTAGGCGGCGGCAACGTCGTTGGTGGTGGTGCGTACCCAGACACCGGAGATCTTGAGGTCGCCCTCGGTTACGGCGGGTGTCTGGGCGCTGCCGGTCGTTGCAGCGGGCGTCGCGTTGGTGTCGTCATCGTCATCGCCGCCACAGGCAGCGACAGCGGTGAGGCCAACCACAACGAGGCCAAGGCAGCACGAGATTGCTGCGAGACGCAGCCAGGAAACATTACGAGTCATTGGTTCAATCCTTGATTCTTAATCATGAGGGGCAGGTCGTTAACGAGTTCCTTCTGGCCCATTCCAGCGGGATAGAAGAGCTCGGCGGCCTGGTCCTTTGCGAAAGCGATGATGTAGGCGGCATGGTTCACGGTGTAGTTACCATCGCCGAGATCGGTACGGTCCGCGACCGGTATTCCAAGATCCGCCTGGACGGCGTCGGTTTGTTCCCGTGTTCCGGTTAGCCCGATGAAAGTCGGATTGAAGAGCTTGAGGTAGCGCTTCAGAACATCGGAGCTATCCCGTTCTGGATCGGCGGTGATAAAGACCACCTTCACCTGTTGGGTGACACTTTCCGGCAAATCCCGCAGCGCCGCCGCTATTTCGGCGAGGTGCGTCGGGCAGATATCGGGGCAGTGGGTGTAGCCCACATAGAGGAGGGTAACGTAGCCATCGGTCTCCTTGCGGAGGTCGTAGGCCGCGCCATTTTGATCGGTCAGCACTTCGCCCGGCATTTCGATCGGGCTTGTGGTGATCGCGCCCATGTAGCGAGCGGGCTGTTCGTCGTTTCGCGTGAGCATGTAGCCGATCGCGATGGCAGAGAGCGCGACGAGTACAGCGGCAAGACCGAGCGCAAGCTGTGGCCCTGACTTCCAACGCGTGATGTTCAAGGTGTGCTCCATTCCGGGTGCGGGCACCTGGCCTGCCACCCAGGGCCGGACGGGTTAGTTATGCATCTCGCTGGAAGCTTTGATCCCGGCAGCGGCATACAGGTGCTGCCAGACTTCATGGGAGAATTCGTGGTATCCATCGTGAGCCTTCTTGGTGGCCTCGCCCGCCTTGGCCAGGTCGGGGTTTTCACCATCCAGTGCAGCTGACAAGTCTCCGAAGAGATCTGCCAGTGCGTTGGCTTGCGGCTTCAGTTCGTTCGGCCAAGCCGTGAGGTTCAGCACCGTGTGGACCTTATCTGCGGTGACCTTGGCGGTTGGGGGGATGGTCTTATCGGTGTTGATGGACTCGTCGATCTCGTGGATTCCCGCCGAGTCGATGATGCTGATGGCGCTGAGAACTTCGGCATTACCCGAAGCATGGGAGTCCGCGCTGTCGTCATCGTCTCCGCAGGCGGCGAAGGCGAGCGACCCGAGGGCGGCCAACGCGACGAGCGAGGCCAGGAGCGTGAATTTTCGAGGCAACAAGGAGTGAACGGTTCCTTTCGAGGCGTTGGGAGGTGGAAGGCCGGCCCAACTCAGGTGCGCGAGGTCATGAGAACGAAAGGAGCGTGCGCGGCGGGCGAAGGCCGGGTGTCAGCGAGTTCGTGTTTCGCGGCCGCCAGGCAGCGGCGAGGAGCGCGATGAGTACGTTCGAAACGATGACGAAACCGGAACCACCGGCAAGGGCTGCCATGCTGACGCCGGCAGCAGCCGGGACATCGCTGCAGGAGGCCGCGCCACCGTGGCAGTGTTGGGCGTGTTCGTCTTCGGAAGCGGCGCTGTGGTCGTCGTGGTGTTCGGCGCCGGCGAGTGGGACAGACAGGTACAGCTCAGTGCCCGGAATCGGTACCGAAGTTGGCCAGTGCCCCATGAAGGAAAGCATCGGAACGAGGGCCAGAAGCATCACCCAGGACAGGTGAGCCGGCCGAATGCGCGGCATGTGAATTCCCCTCACAA
>JBATAT010000570.1:0-8944 GCA_049662005.1 Tepidiformaceae bacterium | reverse complement strand
GCTCGCCTCGGCCGCCTCCGACCAGCCGCTGCCCCGGGGCACCGCCTGCCTCGGCGAAGTGGCACTGTCCGGTTCGGTGCGGCCCGCCCACCAGGTCCAGCGGCGGCTGGCCGAACTGGCTCGCGTTGGCTTTAAGCGTTGCCTCGTCCCGCCCGGCACCGCCGCGGTGGAGGGCATCCAGATCATCCCCGTGCGCACGGTCCGCGAGGCACTCGCGGCGCTCTACCGCGAACCGGTGGCTTCATTGAGCACCGGTAGCGAGCGGCCACGCCAGGAAAGACGGATCGCCGGGACTGGCTAGTTGTCGTCCCGCTGGCCGCGTAGGAATTCTTCCACATCGAGGACAAGGTCTTCGCCACGGGGAAGTTCCGAGTGGGGCTCGGATTCGATCCCGGCGTCCATCGCCTGTTCGAGTTGGCCAACGTAATCCTGGACTTCCGGGTTGCCGCTGAGGGCAGTGTTCACTTCGTCGACGAAGCGTTCGCCAGCCGAATCAAGTTCCGAAAGGTCCCACTCCATCCCCACGATAGTCTGGAGGCGGCGCAGGAGCGCGGCTGTTGCCAGCGGATTCTGGGAGGTTGTGATGTAGTGGGGGACGTTCGCCCAGAGGCTGGCGCCAGGCAGGTCAACGGCGCGGAGCGAATCGTGCAGCACCCCGACGATGCCGGTCGGCCCCTCGTAGCGAGAAGGCTGGAGGTCGAGGCGGTCCGAGACATTCGGGTCCATCGCGCTGCCAGTTACGCGAATCGGGCGGCTGTGAGGGACGTCCGCGAGCAGCGCTCCGAGCGAAACCACCATGTCGGCGCCGACATCCTTGAACAGTTCGGCGTGGGCCGAGGTGAAGGTCCGCCAGCGTAGCGCCGGCTCCGTGCCGATGTAGACGACGATGTCGTGGGGGCCAGTTGGGTTCCGGGCATAGAAGAAGTCGTTCGATGGCCAGTTCAGTTCACGGTCGCCGCGGGCGGTGATGCGCACGGTCGGGCGAGATTCCTTGAAGTCGTAGAACGGTTCTGCGTCGATGGTGGCGAACTTGCGCGCGCCAAGGCGGCGGACGATGAAACGCGCCGCGTTCGTCGCCGCCGAGGCAGCGTCGTTCCAGCCGGAAAATGCGCAGACCGCGATCGGCGCTTTCAGCCCGGGCTGTGTTTCGATGTTGAGATACTCCACCCAACGAGGATACCGCGCATAGGGCTGCCTGTCAGAAGCCACTCGCGAGTGCAGATGGGGTGCATGACGTCGGGCCTGTCCGGTGTACTATCCGAACATATGAGCGCCCGCGCCACCGTGCTCCATGTCGATCTCGATGCGTTTTACGTCTCGATGGAGTTGCTGCGGCACCCGGAACTTGTAGGCATGCCTGTTGTTGTCGCGGGCGGCCTGGGCAACCGCGGCGTGGTGAACACGGCCAGCTACGAAGCGCGGAAGTTTGGCGTCCGCTCGGCCATGCCCGTGAGCCAGGCCCGGCGTCTCTGCCCGAAAGCGATCTTCCTCGAATCGGACTATTCCTACTACAGCAAGGCATCGAAGCAGTTCCACGCCATTCTTCGTGATTTCACACCCCTGGTGGAACCCGCTGGCGCCGACGAGGCCTATCTCGAGGTGTACGGTACCGAGCACCTCTTCGGGAGCCCCGCGGAGATTGCCGCCACCATCAAGCGGCGCGTCCGTGAAGAGATCGGGATCACCGCCTCTATCGGCGTCTCGGCAAACAAGCTGGTCTCGAAGGTCGCCAGCGATGCGGGCAAACCGAACGGCCTCGTCGTCGTGCCCGTGGGTACGGAGGCGGAGTTCTTCGCCCCGCGGCCGATCCGTGAACTGCCGATGGTCGGCCGCAAGACTGCCGAAGTGCTGACTTCGCTCGGCATCCACACGATCGGCGATATCGCCCGGACCCCGGAGAGCGCGCTCGTTGCAAAATTCGGCAAACACGGCGCCGAACTTCATGCGCGTGCCCTGGGCATCTTCGAAGCCCCGGTCGTTTCCGGGAGGGGCGAAGCAAAGTCCATCTCCCGTGATGTCACCTTCGATAGCGATGAACCGGATGGTGACCGCCTTCGCGCCGTCCTGCGCTCGCA
This sequence comes from Tepidiformaceae bacterium, assembly GCA_049662005.1. GTDB lineage: Bacteria > Chloroflexota > Dehalococcoidia > Tepidiformales > Tepidiformaceae > Amarobacter. Next base: position 6,869 of record JBATAT010000570.1, on the reverse strand, counting down.
GGCCGAACGCATCTCGCACGAGCTCGCGGCGAGTGGGAAGGCGGCCCGCACGGTCAGCCTGCGCCTGCGCTTCCCGCCATTCGAAACACTCTCGCGCTCGTTCACTCCCCGCGTCGCCGTCGACCTTGCCGACGAGATCTTCCTGCAGGGCGCTGCACTCTTCGAGAAAGCGTGGGAAGAGAACGAACGTCGGCCCGTGCGGCTAATTGGCCTCGGTGTCCAAAACATGGTCGAGCGCGCACGCCAGCTCCGCCTGGGCGAAACGATGGAGGCGGACCGTATCCAGGAGGCCGTCGAAACCCTGCGCGACCGCTTTGGCGATCTCTCGGTTCGCCGCGCGAACGAACTCAACAGCCCCTACCGACACCCCGGCCCCGACTACATTCCGCCGTTCACGGCGCCGAAATTCGACGAGCCCGAATCCCCGTAGAGCTTCCCGGCCCCGCGTCCTCTCCCTACGGGATCGTGGCGTCGAAATCCATCGAGATGTGCCCGGCCGCCACCAGCCGGTCGTACTCCGCGTCGTCAACGCCAAGCAGTTCCCGGTAGACGTACTCGTTGTGCTCACCGAGGGCGACCGGCGGCTGGCGCACACCGGTCGGCGTTTCGGAGAAGCGGATGAATGGAGTGTTGAAGCGGAATGGCCCGGAGCCATCGAAGAGCATCTGCGGCTGGTAGAGGTCGCGTGCCTGGACGTGGGCATCATCGAAGACGCGCGAGCTTTCGAGCACCGGTCCTGCGGCAATGCCCGCCGCCTGGAGCCGGTGAAAGAGTTCGTAATCATCGAACCCGGCCGTCCATTCGGCGAGGTGTGCGTCGATTTCGTCGTGCGACGCCAGCCTGCCGTCATTGGTCGAAAGCGCCGGATCGGTCGCCCAGTCGGGGTTGCCCATCACTTCGCACAGCGCCTTCCACTGCCGGTCGGAAAGGATCGAGATGGAAATCCAGCGATCCTCGTTTTCTGCCGCTGAGCCGTTGGACCGGCAGGGGTAGACGCCGGTTGGAGCGAAATCGTAGAGCGAACGGTTGCCGCGGCGTTCCGGGACCACACCGTTGATGGCGTATTCCATGAACGCCTGGGCCAGCATGGCCGAGGCGTTCTCGGCCTGGCCGATCTCGACCTTCTGCCCCTCGCCGGTCTGGTCGCGGTGCCAGATGGCCATCATCACCGCCAGCGCGGCCTGTGCCCCGGCCAGGTAATCGCCGGAGAAGATGGCCGAGTTCTCCGATGGGTCGGCGTCGCGGTAGCCGCGCAGAAGGGTGTGCCCCATCACGCTCTCCAGGTGAACGCCGAGGGCCCGCGCCTGGTTGTACGGCCCGGTCGAACCATAGGCGGGAATGCGCACCATGATGATCTTCGGGTTGTACTGCTGCAGCCATTCGTAGGTGATGCCGAGGCCTTCCATTGTTTCGGTCGCGTTGTTTTCGACCACCGCATCGGCCTGCGCGACGACCCGCCCGAAGATCTCGCGGCCCTCTTCTGTGCGGAGATCGACGGTGAAGCTCTTCTTGTTGCGGAAGAGCTGGACGAACGTGGGATTGTAGTTCCAGGGGCGCGGCCCGGGATCGTTGTTGGGATAGCCGCCGGCCGCCGGGGGAAGCATCGCGGCGAGCTCCTTCGACGGCCGCGCGATCGACCCGCGGGTCATCGGTTGCATCACGTGGGAGTTCTCGGCCTTGAGCACCTCGGCCCCAAGGTCCCCGAGGAGCAGCGTCGAGAACGGCCCTGCCCAGACCACGCAAAGATCGATGACCCGGATGCCGTCCAGGGGGAGGGTCGGAGTTGGCGTTGCCGCGACGGCGGGTTTCGGTGGCGTCGTTGCCAGTTCGGCGCGAATCTCGGCCTCGTGCTCGTTTAGCAAGGGCGCCGGGCGGCGCAGGGCCCAGGGGGTCTTCGGCATGATGAACGGACGCCCGGGGAAGACGACCTCGCCGAGCTCGGCATGTTTCGCCGTCGCCCAGAAGCCCCGGCCGCGGAAGTGGGGGTCCTCGTTAATCTCGGCGACATCGAACAGCGGTCCGCAGAGGACGCGCGCATCGCGGGCGGCCGCCCAGATCTCGCGCTTGGTGTGCTCGCTGAGCCATGCGAAGAAGTGCGCCTCGAGCTCGGCGACATTGTCCGGATCCATCAGCGCGGCACGCACCCTCCACTTCGGGTCCTGGATCCATTCGGGGTTGCCGAGCATCGCGGCGAAGCGGTCCATCCGGGTGGAGGCGGCGGTGAACTCCACCCAGCCATCGGCGCACGGGTACACCCCGGCGAGTGCCGCCCGGTTCGTACGTGTCGCCCGCGTCGTCTTCCGCCCCGAGAATTCGAAAGTAATCGTCCCCACATGGCGGCGGTCCGCCCCGAGGAAGTGGCTATCGGCGATCGAGTAATCGACCCGCTGTCCGATGCCCTGCTTCTTGCTCGCGAAGATCGCAGCGAACGTCGCCGTCGCGGCCGCCGAGCCGGATTCGACCAGCGAAGCAGTGCCGTACATGGTCACCGGTTCGCGTTCCATCACGCCCATCGTGTACATCTCGCCAGCCAGTGCGAAGAGCGTCAGTTCCGTGCCGAGGTAGTCGCGGTACGGGCTTTCCTGCCCGAAGTTGGAGATCGAAACGAGCGGAACATTCGGCCGGCGCGCGTGAATCACATCCCAGCCAATGCCGAGTTCCTCCATGCGCCCGGGCCGAAAGCTCTCGACCACCGCATCCGCCCGATCGAGGAGGTCAAGGAACGTCTGCTTTCCTTCTGGCGTCGCCAGGTCGAGTTCGATCGAGCGCTTGTTGGTGTTGAAGTAGAAGAAGGTGCCGCTCTTCTCCGGGTGTGGTTGGCCGCCCGGAAACGGGCCGAGCTTGCGGGCCGGGTCGCCGCCCGGCCGCTCGATCTTGATGACCTCGGCGCCGAAATCGGCCAGCAGCTTCGTGGCGTACGGGCCGCACACGTATTCCGTGAGGTCGAGGATGGTAAGTCCGGCGAGTGGTCCAGGCACAGGCGAATCTCCGTGGAAATCGTTCGCCCGCTCCGAACGCGCGGAGCGGGCGATGGCGAACGCTCTTGGTGGCGGCCCAACCGCGGTGCTTCTGGGCTAGCTCCGCGGCAGCCCGAGGCCGCGAGTCGCGATCACGTTGCGGTTCACCTCGCTCGTCCCCGCGGCGATCGTGCTGGCGACCGTGGTGAGGTAGGCGTGGTTGATGCGGCCCTTCATCAGCGCTTTCGCAGACGCATGATTGAGGCCTCCCATCATGCCGAGCAGGTGCATGCCCGTTGTGGCGATGCGCTGACCGAGTTCGGCGCCGAAGTTCTTGTTCATCGAAGCTTCGTAGTTCGGCACGCCGCCGCGCTTCTGGATCGTGATCAGCCGGTACGAAATCAGCCGCGCGATCTCGGCCTCGAGCGCCCGGTCGGCGAGTTCGTTGCGGACACGCTTGAGGCGATGGGAGAGCGCCGAACCGGCCGATGCCGACTTCGCAAGGGCGACAATGTCGTTCACGAAGTGTGCGTGGCCGATCGCGCCCGCGATGTTGCTTCGTTCGAAGTCCAGCAGGGCGGCGCCAACGTACCAGCCGCGATTTTCTTCGCCGACGATGTTCTTCGCGGGGACGCGGACGTCATCGAAGAACTCCTGGTTGAAGATGTGGTCGCCGCCCATCGTGATCAGTGGCTGGACGGTGACGCCGGGGCTCTTCATGTCCATCAGGAGCATCGAGATGCCGCGATGCTTGGGCGCGTTCGGGTCCGTCCGGGCGAGGAGGAACATCCAGTCCGCGCGGTGGGCGCCGGAGGTCCAGATCTTCTGTCCATTGATGACGTAGTCATCGCCGTCGCGGATAGCGCGTGTCTGCAGGGATGCGAGGTCGGACCCGGAGCCTGGTTCGCTGTATCCCTGGCACCACTGCACTTCGCCCGAGGTGATGCGCGGCAGGTGCTCCTTCTGTTGCTCTTCGGTTCCGTAGCGAATCAACACCGGTCCGAGCATGGAGACGCCCGAGCCGCCAACCTGGGGGGCACGAGCGGTCGCCATCTCCTCGCTGTAGACGAACTGCTCAGTCACGGTCATGCCCGCGCCGCCGTACTCCTTCGGCCAGTGGGGCGCTGTCCAGCCCTTCTGGCCGACGGCTGTCCGCCAATCGCGCAAGGCCGCCATCTGCTCAGCGTCGTCGGGTTCTTCGAAAGCCGAGACATTCTTCAGCGTGCTCGGAAGCTTGGTGTTGATGAAGCTTCGAACCTCGCTTCGAAAGGCGGCTTCTTCGGGCGTATCGCGAAATTCCATGTGGGGAGACCTCCGGATGATGCGCGGAGCCTACTCCGGTCGGCGGAAGTTCGCTCGTCGGGGGTGTTCAGGCGAGGGCAGCCGGGGAACCTTTTCGCTGATGGCAACGTTCTACCGGTAGAGGTATGGTTGATCTGCGCCGCACTTGACATAGATGCCCTTGACGGGAGGTTGAGGAGGAATGCGATGGTCAGTGTCCGGGAATGCCATCTGGCTATGGAGCGTGGTAGTGCCTGCGGTGCGCACGCTGAAGGAGGCAAAATGAACGCGACAAAAGTGAACATACGGATCCCCGGTCGAGTCCTGGCTGTTGGCGTGCCCGTTCTCGCACTTGTAATCGGCGCCAGCGCCGCGGCCCTGGCCCGGGATAGCGCGCCGACACGAGTCTTCGGCACAGCGGCCGAACAATCAGCACCGGCCAATCTCGAACCGAATCACGGCAGCCCATCCGACCAAAAGACGTTCGATGACTTCACCGTCAAGTTTCAGGCGCCGGAAACTGGCGCCAACTCAGACCTGATCGTGTACTACCAGGTTTCAGCAGACGGGTCGGGTGTATTCGGGGAAATGCTCGGTATACCTCGCATCGTCAACCCGGATGGCTCGATCGTACTACCGAGCGAGTATGGAAGCGTTGGTTCTGAGCCAGGTTCTGTGGGAGGCATTCCAGGGGTGCCAGCCGGCTCACTTGGCGCAGTCTTCGATGCCAAATCTGTTGCACCGGGCGCCTTCGCTCGTTTCGGTCCATTGTTTCGATCTAGCAGCGATTCATTGACGATCCACGCGACCGGTGCGGAACTTGAAGCAGGAACTGACGTTCTTGTCGGCGGCGAGAGCGTTCGAGTCTCAGCCCTCGCTAATCCGGATGGAACCACTTCAATCCAGTTCAGGAATCAGGAAACCTCTGGGTCCGTCGTGGCGACGCACCCTGGTTCGCGCGTCTCCGTCGAGGTGGACGGCAAACAAGTGGTTGAAATCCATGGCTCCACGAACTTCGCCAAGACGGTCGGATATGATGTGAACGCGTATCAGTCCACGATCGATATCGCGGGAACAATCTCGCCAGGCAGCGTCGTATCGATAAACAGCAGTTCTATCGGCTTTATCCACCGCGGGGAATGGGACTTTCCTCTGGACTGATCCGTTTTTTGGCAAGGCTTCAGCGCCCGTGGCGGGCGATGCCAGTCGAGTAGAGATGCGATTCATAATCCGCGGCGCACGCAGGTGGGTCGCCTGGTCGCCAAAGCCGCTCATCGCCCCCACACCGCCGCCATCGCAATGAAGATGGCTATGCCGAGTACCAGCACGGCGATGAACCGGAACGTCGCCTTCTGATTCGAACTGAGCGCGGAGCCTGGTTGGAACTCGATGACGTTGTGGCCTTCGTCGTTCGCGCGCAGGAGTTCGCGCGCAACCGCGGCCTGTTCGACCGGCACCACAATGCCCCATGTCCCGCCCATGACGAACGCATCAGAGCGGTACGGCGTCGAATTCCCTTCGATCCGAACCGCGATGCCCTCCGCTTCGAGCCGCCCGGCGACAATGTTGGCGACGGCCTCGGACTCGCCCTGCCAGACCTGCTCCCAGTCTTGCCCTGCTCGATCTGGTTCGGTCATCACTTGCGGGACTACGCCGAGACCATGACGTCGAGGTGATGGCGGCGGATTTCAGCCATCACTCTGGCGCCGGTCGCTTCGTCTGGTTCGACCACGGGAAGCCGGGGCATCCCGATTTCGAACCCGAGCTTGCGCAGAATGTAGCGAATCGTGCTCGGGCTCCCGTTGAGGAAGCAGGCGTCGGTCAGGCGGCAGAGTGGCCGGTGGATGGCGGCAGCCTCGGCCACCTTCCCTTCGATGATGAGCCGCAACATCTTCTGCTGTTGTGAAGCGACGATGTGCGAGGTCACGCTGACCGCCCCCCAGGCGCCCATGCACCAGAGGTGGAAGTTGTCGTTATCGTTCCCGCTCCAGACCTTGAAGTCCGGCGCACCCTCCATCACGGCTGCAGCCTGGACGAGGTCGCCGTTCGCTTCCTTCACGCCGACGATGTTCGGGATTTCGGCGCAGCGCAGGGTCGTTTCCGCCGTCATGTTCGTTCCGGTTCGCCCGGGCACGTTATAGACGATGACCGGCAGTGGAGTGCTTTCAGCGATCGCCCGAAAGTGCTGGAAGATACCCTCCTGCGGCGGCTTCAGGTAGTACGGCACCACCGCGAGGATGCCGTCGGCCCCGGCGCGTTCGGCATCCTTCGCACCGTGAATCGAATGGCGCGTGTCGTTCGTGCCAGAGCCTGCGATCACCGTCGCCGAATCGCCGAGTTCCTGCTTCACCTCTGACCAGAGCCTGTACTTCTCTTCATCCGAAAGGAGCGGAGACTCGCCGGTTGTCCCGGTCACGACGACGCCATCGTTGCCCGAGCGAACCAGGTGTGCGGCGAGCCGGCGCGCATGCGCATAGTCGACTTCCCCGTCCGGCGTATACGGCGTGACCATCGCGGTCATCAAGCGTCCAAGTTCGGGCATCGGAGGATTCTCCACGTGAGGTGAACGGTTATTGTCGATTTTCGCCGCCCGATTGTCGACTCGCGCGAGGCTTATGGCTGGCGAACGAA
>JBATAT010000569.1:0-7544 GCA_049662005.1 Tepidiformaceae bacterium | reverse complement strand
CGTGGATTGCCCTCCATTGCTCGCATCTCCCAGGTGACCTGGTTCAGGTCGTTATTGTGGAGAACCAGCACGACCAGACGTGGATCTGCCCACTCCTTCCAGTACTTCGCGATGGTAATCAACCCGTTGATCCCGTTCATCTGCATGGCGCCATCGCCAACGAGGGCGATAGCCGGTCGATCTGGGAAGCAGAACTTCGCGGCGATCGCGTACGGGACTCCAGGGCCCATTGTCGCGAGGTTTCCGGACAGCGAGGCCATCATGCCGCGCCGAATTTTCAGATCGCGGGCAAACCAGTTTGCCGTAGAGCCTGAATCGGCGGAGATGATGCACTGAGCGGGCAGCCGCGGCGAAAGCTCCCAGAAAACCCGCTGGGGATTTATAGGGTCAGCCGTGTCCATAGCGCGGCCTTCGAGAACCTTCCACCAGTCGGCAACGTTTTCCTCGATCTTGTCTCGCCAGGAGCGGTCGGTCTTTTGTTCCAAACGCGGGAGGAGTTCGCGAAGCGTCTCCGCGCTGTCGCCGATGAGCGAGAGCTCCATCGGGTAGCGGATGCTGGTCATCCGCGCATCGATGTCGATTTGGATGCCTCTTGCCTGGCCCTCGGGCGGCAGGAATTCTGAATAGGGGAAGCTCGAGCCAACCATCAGGAGTGTGTCGCACTCGTTCATGAGGTCCCAGCTCGGTTTCGTGCCCAAGAGCCCAATCGAACCGGTGACGAAAGGCAGGTCATCGGGGACGGCCGCGCGCCCAAGCAGTGCACGTGCGACTCCCGCTCCCAGGCGCTCAGCGACGGCAATCACTTCATCGGTCGCACCGAGTGTCCCGGCGCCGACGAGCATCGCGACCCGTTCGCCGCTGTTGAGGATCTCCGCTGCCCTGTCGAGATCTGCGTCGCGGGGAATTCGGCGCGGAGCATCGTAACCAACGCCCGAATGTACCGTGCCGTGGGCGCGCGGAGGATCCGCGTACTCCAGATCCTGGAGGTCGTTTGGGACGATGACGCAGGTGACCGTGCGCTCGGCTTTCGCGATGCGCATGGCGCGGTCGATAACATGCCGGACTTGCTCGGGCACCGTGACCATATGGACGTACTGGTGGGCCACATCCTTGAACAATGAGTCGAGAGCGATTTCCTGTTGATAGCTACCACCGAGAGCGGAACGAGCCTGCTGTCCGACGATCGCCACGACCGGCTGATGGTCGAGTTTGGCATCGTAGAGGCCGTTCAAGAGGTGAACGGCGCCAGGCCCAGAGGTTGCGAGGCAAACGCCAACTTCGCCAGTGAACTTCGCATGTGCGGTGGCCATGAAGGCGGCCATCTCTTCGTGTCGAACCTGGACGAACCTTGGCCCATCGGCACGATCCAGGGCGCCAAGAATCCCGTTTATTCCGTCGCCGGGAAATCCATAGATCCGTTTAACGCCCCACTCCTGAAGTCTGCCCACGAGAAAATCACTCACTGATCGGGCCATCGCTACGTCCTCCTTGCTTTCGACGATAGCGAGACGACCCTTGCGAATGGATCAGACGTTCGGCGGTGGGGCTATCATTCCTGTTTCAGTCCATGCGCCGGTTCAGGTTCAGTTTGTCTACGGCACGGCGGGCGCCTGAGACCATGCCGACCGACGCGGCGAGGAACACCGCGGCGGCCACCGAAAGCCGCACGAACCGGCTCGTGTGGGTGGCGATCCAGAGCTGCGGGCTGCCCGAGTGTGCTCGATCATCGAACGGGCCATGGACGCCGAAGTCAGTTTCGACCGGCTCCCAGAGGTTCGAGGCTCGTTCTGGCGAATCGCGCTCATCCGTCATCTGGGAGTCGTAGCCGGTGCGGCCGAGATACCAATCGAGGAGGCCCGGTGCGATGACGTTGCCGAACTTCGTTAACACGGTCGGAAGTCCAACATTGAGCTCGCGGCGCCGATGCTGCGAGAGCCAGACGATCGCTCGCGCGGCCACTTCGGGCTCGTAGATAGGGGGTACCGGCTGCGCTCGAAACGGCATTCGCGATTTCGACCAGAGGAACTGCGGCGTATTCATCGCGGGCAAGTCGACACTGGTGACATGGATCTTGCTGCCATCGTGCCGGAGTTCCGCGCGCAGGGAATCGTTGAATCCCTGGATGGCGTGCTTCGTTGCGCAGTAGGCCGATTGGAGAGGAATGCCGCGGTAGGAGAGTGCAGAGCCGACCTGGACGATCGTTCCTCGGTCACGGGGACCCATCAGTTCGAGTGCGACGAGCGTGCCATGGACATAGCCGAGGTAGTTCACCTCGGTTACGCGGCGGTATTCTTCGGGCCGCATTTCTTTGACTGGCGAGAAGACGGACACCATGGCGTCGTTCACCCAGACGTCGATTGGCCCCAGCTGCTCTTCAACCTGGTGCCCGGCGGCCCGGACGGCATCGAAATCCGCGACATCTACCGGGAAGCTCGCGACATCGTTGGCCCCCGCTTCGAGGATCTCTCGCGCTGCAGACTCCAGACCAGCGTGGCCCCGGGCGAGCACGGCTACCTTTGCTCCCGTCCTCCCGAATTCGATCGCGGCAGCGCGACCGACACCGGCAGATCCGCCGGTCACCACTACGACCGGAACTTTTGCATCCGAATCTTCAGTGGCCCTCCTCGAGGAGGTCGCGGAGGGAGCCGCCTGGTCTGTACTGAGCATTTATTTTCTGTCCTATTCTGAATTCGCAGCCATGGTGCGAGTGGTGTCTGCCATTCGGTTCAAGGTGTTCCCTGGGGCGGAACCTTCGTCCATGCCCTTCCTGAGGCGTCCCAGCTCTTCATCCAGGTGGAAGAGTTCGAGCGCGAGCTGGCGCCGGTATGACGAGAGAAAGTCGAGCTTTGATTGGCGGTCGTCGAACGAATTCACCTTGGCGAACCTCTTGGAAGATGCCTGGAACGTTACGCCGTGCCGAATGACGAAGTAATGAACTCCACGGTCAAAAATGTTTCAAACTTCTCTGAATTTGCCGTGTTGTCTCGGCGCAGGAGAAGCTCGTCCGAGGCGCCATGTATTTCGCCGGTTCGTGGCCGGGAGCCCTCAACGGCGATGCTCGCGTGGCCGCGTCGGTTAACGCCTACAACGCCTCGAGGCCAGACACGTCGGTATAGGTGGCTACAACCAACTCTTGTCCGCCAGATTCGAACTTCCGGAGCGCAACGGCGAAATCACAAACGGTTCCATCCTTGCAGGTCACCGGCATCTTGAAACGGACTGTCGTATCTCCTGTGCGGAGGCGTTCGATCATTCGCTGGAAGTCTTCCCGGTTCTTCCAGTCCGGGAGCGCTCTTGGGGAACGGCCAATTAAGTCGGCTCGCGTATAGCCTGTCGCCTCGCTGAAGGCCAGGTTCAAATCGATGAAGGCGCCGTTGGCGAGCCGTTCGATGGTGCTCGGGACAGGGCTGATGCGAAAGACCCGATTGAAGAGTTCTTCATCCCGTCGCAATACGCGCTCAATTCGCTGGCGATCGCTTGCATCGTGCAGCACAGACAGATGCTGCCCGGGTGCGAAGTCAGACACGGCCGTGAATTCCACAGGGGTGGCGGAGCCATCTGGTCGCCGGATTGCGTACTGTCCCGTCGCGTGCTTCATCGATAGGAAATCGCGCCAGACTACTTCAGCGTCGATTGCATCGAGCGACACATCGCGTACCGAAAGCGAGAGGAGTTCTGAGAGATCCCTACCCAACAGTTCACAGGCCGCGGGGTTGGCAAACGTGTACTTGCCATGGTTATCAGCGAGCAGGATCGGGATCGGAAGCTCATCGAAGACAGCCTCTGCCCGATTGATATCGACCTCAACAAGATTCAGCATCCGTCAATACCTCATCAAGACTTGGCCGGATTCGAACGAGAGCGTTCCACCGGCCGGGAAATCGCGACAAAGCATATTCTACTGGCTTCTTACTGCGAAAGAGTGCCATGAATTCTAGCTGACGAGGCGGCGCTGGTCGGTCCGAATGTGTACGAACGGTGGTTCGACGAACGTGTTACGGTGGAAGTCCGAACTGCCGAGCTAAAAGGATGCAGCCCCGGCAGAATCGAGACCGATGCCCGACAGTCCGAGTGGTCTTTCAAACCGCATCCTCGCGGCGATGCCAGCCGAAGAGTATTCCCGTCTACTGCCCGACCTCGAGCCATTCCCGCGGGTGCTGGAACACGTCCTCTACGCACCCGGCGAAGAAATGACACACGTGTACTTTCCCGAGCGTGGTGTGATTTCGCTGGTCACCGTCATGCGCGAGGGCCAAGAGGTCGAGGCGGCTACCATTGGGAATGAGGGTATGGCGGGTCTTCCGGCTTTCTTTGGCCAGACGATTGCCACAGCGCGCTGGATTGTTCAAGTCGCAGACGGCTCGCATCGAGTTCCCCGGCGCACCTTCCTCGATCACGTTGAATCGATGCCAGAACTTCAACGCTTACTGGGCGTCTACGCCGGTCAACTACTGGATCAGGTCGCCCAATCGGCGGCCTGCAATGCTGTTCATGGGCTACCTGAGCGTTGTGCACGCTGGCTCTTGATGGCGCACGATCGCATGCAAGGAGACAACTTCCACCTGACCCAGGAGTTTCTTTCGCAGATGCTCGGGGTCTACCGTCCGCGTGTCACGATGGCCGCGAGGACTCTCCAAACGGCGGGCCTCATCACGTACCGGCGAGGCGATGTTCAAATAATTGACCGCGAGGGCCTCGAAGACGCTTCATGCGAGTGTTACCAGGCAACGAGAGAGCGATTCGCAGGAACGTACTGACAACTGGCTTCGCCGTCCGCGGCGCTGACGGCCTAAGAAATTTGTTGAGCGGCGGAGCGCACGACGCGTCCGACCATTGGCGGGCAAGCGCGCGTTGGACTGCAACGGATGTGAAAGCTCTTCACGTGGGCCTGCAACAGTTCTGGAGTCGGAATTCACTAGGATTGCATTGACTCAACCTGGTCTTCGACCCGAAAGCAGGCGACTTGTCCGTCAACCATCAGCAGGGGCAGCGTACGAGCGGCGCCGACGAGGCGAGTCGCCGCATCGGCATCGACTACTTCCAGGCCGCGTATGAACGCTTCACCGATGTTCAAGGATCCGAATTGGCGGCGGCGCTGGCGTATCGGATGGTCGCGGGGCTGTTTCCCTTCTTGATCTTTGCGGTTGCAATCTCGAGCATCGTTGTGCGAATGGTTGGTGGTGACGAGCCAGCCCAGACGGTGGTCGAATCGATGGATTCGATCCTCTCCGATCCCGTCGCCAACTTCCTGCAGGCGCGACTTCGTGAACTGGTTGGCACATCTGCCTACCTCCCGGTTCTCGCGGGGTTTGGAGCAACGGTCTGGACCGGCACGATTGGTGGTCTTTCCATTATTCGCACCCTTAACCTTATCCACGGACTCGAGGAAGACCGGTCGCTTCGACAGCGGATTGCGAGTGCGATGGCGATCGGGATTATCGTGGGACTCTGCGCGATCCTGGCATTCGGAGTGCTCCTGATCGGTTCTTTGAACCCTCGTGGCATTGCCGGAAGCCTGGGCTGGGCTGAGGGATTCGGGCCAGTCATTGGAATCATTCGCTGGCCGGTCGCCCTCGGGATCTTAATGGCGGCAGCGGCGAGTGTGTACGCGATCGCTCCCGCGAAAGGAGTGCGCGTGCCCTCGGTCACCGTGGGCGCTTTCTGCTTCGCGGTATCGTGGCTGATCGCCAGTGGCCTGCTCGTCGCCTACGTGAGCCGGGCGGACACGCTCGCGGCAACGTATGGGACGCTGACGGGGATAGTGGTGACGGTGATGTGGGTCTACCTGACGAGCCTTGCCTTCGTCGCCGGGGCTGTGCTGGATGCAGAGTACGCGCGCCGCGCCCAGTGACAGGCCTCCATGTTTTGGGCGTTTTGCAAGGCTCTCGCGACAGGAGCCGGGATGGGATCCGCGCCGGATTGAACTCACCTGGCTGGGGTTGAGTCATGACTCGCTGGGTTTCCATTCCGCCGGAGCGGGAGCAAGGCGGTGAGGGTTATGACGGCACAGGTCCCGAAGAGGACCTGGTAGGTTGCACCAGGAACGTACGCCTGGAATACGTCGAGCATGGGCCCGAAGGCGCCAGCCAGAGCGGCTGCGCCAGCGGTAGCGATGTTCGCTAACCCGAAGTATTGGGCAGCCTGTTCCGGGCGAAGGGTCTTGGCGAGCGATGCCCAGGTGAGCGACTGAAACGCTCCAGTTGCGGCGGCTACAACGAGCCCACCGATGGCGAGCATCCAGAGCGTTGGGGCGATCGCGATGATCACGAGCCCAACCGATCCGACGGGAACCGAGACGAGTACGAGCATCCCGGATGGCCACCGGGTTTCAACAAATCCCGCGAGCCATCCAAACGCTGCTGCGACAGCTATCGCCAGGAGAATGAATACGGCCGCGCGCGCGAGCGGGTCTTTCACGTCGTACCGATCCTCCAGGAGGAACAGGACAAAACGTTGCACCGGGTACAAACCGAGCAGGAAGAGGAACCGTGCGAGAACCACGAGACGGAATTCCCGCGGGCCGGAGGCCAATGGGCCGAAGACATTTCGAAGATCGAGCGAGCCGAGACGCTGTTGGGGATTGGAATCGCTGTCGGGGATGGTTCGAGCTGCGACGAGACTCGCGGCGAAGAGGACTGCGACGAGTGCGAGAAGCGCGCTTGAGGTACCGGCACCCGCGAATGTCAGCGCTCCAACGACAGCGAGTCCAAGAGCATTCCCGAGCACCTCGAGGGCGGTCTTGAAGCCCGAGGCCTCGGCTTTCCCATCCTCCGCCACGACATCGGGAATAACCGCCTGGAATGCTGCCTGGGCCAGGTTCAAGCCGCACTGGATTCCGAGGTAGAGCGCGAGGAGAACGCCAAAGTTCGGTGCGACAAGGAGTCCGATGACAAATGGAACGCCGGCGAGCGTCGAGATTGTAATGGGGACTCGGCGCCGTTTTGGCGTAGTCAGTCGATCGGACCAGGCGCCGAAGAGCGGTTGGGCCGCAATCGCGACGCCAACGCCAAGAAGTGTCAACAGTCCGAGCGCGGTGCCTCGCAAAGCAGCCGGCGCAACCGGATCGACCAGTTTCGGCAACAGGAGTGTGTTCAGTGGGGTCCAGAACGCCGTCAGGAAGAGAGCGAACAGGTTGATCCGAAAGAGATAGCCAGCGGATTGCTCAGGTCTTGCTTCGGAGCGAGGCGCGGACTCCGACCCACTCCTCGCCTCTGTTCGCACTGCCACGAGGGCATTCTCGCCGTGTTGCCAGTCCGAAAACGTCAACGATTCAGCCAAGGGACTTGCAGATCAGCAACAAGTGGAGAGCGAGGCAATGGCACCCCAGACAGGCTGAGGTGGCCAGCGGCCACGACTAACCTTCGCCGAAGGCGTTCGCCCGTCCACACCATGGAGGGGCACGCGAAACACTTTCGAGCAGGGAAGACCGCGCTCATCAATCCGGCGTCTGCCGTGGCTCGCATTGCCGAGTCGACAACTTGAACGTCATTCGCCTATCAAATGTCTTTCAAGTCGCACGAGAACGCTCAGTGCATCTGGCTACG
>JBATAT010000568.1:0-1775 GCA_049662005.1 Tepidiformaceae bacterium | reverse complement strand
CAGGGAAGACCGCGCTCATCAATCCGGCGTCTGCCGTGGCTCGCATTGCCGAGTCGACAACTTGAACGTCATTCGCCTATCAAATGTCTTTCAAGTCGCACGAGAACGCTCAGTGCATCTGGCTACGCGATGTTGCTGAGGTGACAATGCAAGGAACGAAACCTTGCTCTCGGATCGAAACCGAAGCAAGCGGGTTCGTGGACCGTCGAGCGTGGGCTGTTTGGGTGCGTGTAGTGCGGTGGCTGGTTCGACGATCATAAGTGAAAGGACCTCCAGTCATGAGTGCCTATTCCAAAACGGTGAACGAGTCTCCGGCCAAGGTCCTGGAGCGTGCGGTTAGCTACTTTGGGCCTGAAGGTCTCGGGCTGAGTTCACGGGGGATCGAGGACGACTGCGCCAACTTCGAGGGAGGCGGTGGTCACGTTGCCATTAGTGCCTGCGAAAACGACGGCAAGACGGACATCGAACTGGAAACACAGGAATGGGATATCCAAGTTCGGGAATTCCTGAAGCAGTTCTAACCAGGCAGCGAGGCTATCCGTGTGGCTGAGAAGAGAAGGCGGGCTGCAATGGCTTTTCCGATCTTTGATATACACGGGCGCGCCCGCAGGAGACGGAAGATCTGTGGCAAACCAATTTGTTTGCCCGCTGGTATCGAATCGCAATCACCGTTGGCTCCGCGCGGAAAGACGAACTGGGAATGATGATCGAGATACGCCTGCAGTGGTTCGTTTTACCCTTCTTGGCCGTTGGCCTCTTGATTGCGGGATGCTCCAGCGCGGGTTCGAAAGGAGTCACGGCGGGAAGCCCCTCTGCGCCCGCATCAACGCTGACCACCGAGCCTGGCGCGTCAACCCCACCGATGACGACGACGCTCCCCGCCTCGAGCGGCGCCCCGCTCGCCGAGGACGCAGTTGCGCACGTGGCCGCAATTGCGAAACCCGGGATCGTGCAGATCACGAACGAGCAGCAAAGCCTTCAGGGGAGCGGGGCGCTTACGCCAGTCGGTGTCGGCACTGGTTTCGTTCTTGATAACCAGGGCCATATTCTTACCAACAACCACGTCGTCGCCGACGCTCAGCGGTTGCAAGTGCAGACGACCGATGGGAAGTCGTACCCGGCGAAACTTGTGGGTCGCGACCCGAACACCGACATCGCAGTCGTCCAGGTCGAGGGACAGCAGTTGCCGACGGTCCAGTTGGGAGACTCGGACAAGCTCGTGGTCGGCCAGTGGGTTGTCGCCATTGGGAATGCCCTCGCCCTACCGGGCGGACCAACGGTCACTCAGGGAGTCGTGAGCGCGGTCGGGCGCACCGCCCAGGAGCCAGCTGACACAAGCGCCACCGCCTCGGGCGACACGACGGCGAATCCCGGACCGTTCCTATTCGACCTCATCCAGACGGATGCGGCGATCAACCCGGGCAATTCCGGTGGCCCACTGCTGAACCTGCAGGGCGAAGTCGTGGGAATCAATACCCTTGGCGCGGGCCAGGCGGAGCCGGGAGTGCAGTCGCAGGGCATCAGCTTCGCGATCGCCATCAACACGGCGAAGGGGGTCGCCGACCAACTCATTCGAACTGGCAAGGTTGTTCACGCTGATCTTGGGGCCATCACGGTCCCGAACACACCGGCTCTTGCTGCCCGTTTCGGGCTGGCGCAACAGCCTGGAATGATCGTTGTGGACGTGACTCCGGATGGGCCTGCCGCCCAGGCTGGGCTTCAGCCCAAGGACGTCATCGTCGCCGTGGACGGTGCCCCCTTGAGTTCGGAAAGCG
>JBATAT010000567.1:0-2579 GCA_049662005.1 Tepidiformaceae bacterium | reverse complement strand
GGCCTACGAAACCGTCCGCGCGATGATCGCTTTCGTGAATTCCATTGTGTTGAGTTTGCCGCCCAGGTCGCCGGTCTTTTCGTTGTTGGCGATGCAATCGTGGACCGCGTTGATGAGCCGCTGGCCGACATCTGCGTGGCCGCAGTATTGAAGCAGGTAGCCGAAGGCCTCGATCGCGCCGCTGGGGTTGGCGATGCCCTTCCCTGCGATATCCGGGGCGGTGCCCCCGGCGGGATCGAAGATGCCGATATTGGGCTGGTGGCTTGGCGTGAAGGCGTACGAGGCGCTCGCGCCGAGCCCGATCGACCCAATCAGGCCGTAGACCATGTCGCTCAGGAAGTCCCCGTATTCGTTCGGCGTGACAATGACGTCGAACCGCTCGGGCTTGAGGATTAGCTTCGCAAGGAGCGAATCGAACAACTCCTTCGTGTGGGTCGTGTTCCGGTATTCCTTCGCAACCTCCGCGATCACGTCCTCGAAGAGACCGTCGGCGGCTCGCTGGATGGTGTACTTGCTCGTCGAAACGACACTGTGGCGGCCGCGTTCGGCCAGGCGGAAGGCGAAGTGGGCGGCGTGCTCGACCGGCGTCCGTTCCATCACCCGGATGGAGACCGCCGAGTGGTAGCCGATGTTCATGCCGGCATCTTCGTACGTGCCGCCAGTCGCGACACGCACAACGTGGAGGTCGATATTCCCTGTGTAGTTGGAAGATACACCCGGGTAGGTGCGGCAGGGGCGGTGAATCACCGAAAGCCCGAGGCGGTCGCGCATCAGCTGGTTCGGGCTCAGGGTCTGCGTCACGGTCGGGTACTTCATTGCAGCGCCGAGTTCGCGGGTGAGCTCCATCCCCTCGTCGATGGCGGCATCTGAGGCCTCGCGGCGTTCAAGCGACCAATCGACCGCGCGAAACCCGATGGGCGAGCCAAGGGCTTCGTTGATCGCGTGGATCGCGTCGCGCAGTTCGGTGGCGATGCCGTCTCCGTTCAGTTCAGCAACTTCACGCATGAAAGAGGTCCCAGGTGTTCAGGTGTCAGGGTTTCGCATGCGGGCACGCGAACCTGCGCCTCCCAGCCTACAACGGCCCGATCGCTGGCGCGTTCATTCCGGCGGCGGTTCGGGGATTTCGAGCCCGCGAAAGTGCTCGATCCGGCGCGCCGTCCCATTCGAATCGAGGTCAATCGCAACGGCATCGATGCGGATGCGCTCCGGCGGGATCTCGCGCCGATCGCAATAACCGATGGCGGCGCGCCACATCCGCTGGAGTTTCGCCGGGAGAAGCGTTTCGGCCGCGAGGTCATCTTGGCCGCGACGCGTCCTCACTTCGACAAACACCAGGTCCTCGCCGTCCTCGGCGACGAGGTCGATTTCGATGCGGCCGACGCGGACGTTCCGTTCGATGACGCGCATACCCTGCGATTCGAGGCGGTGGGCAGCGATTCGCTCGCCGAAATCTCCGAGTTGCCGCCGCGAAGTCACCACTTGAACGCGTACTGGGCGACCGGTGCGTAGCTTGTGCGATGGATCGGGCTCGGGCCCCGAAGCTGAAGCAGGCGCTTGTGCTCGGGTGTGGGGTAGCCCTTGTTCTGGCAGAGGTTGTAGCCGTGGTACTGCCCGCAGAGTTGCTTCATCAGCGTATCTCGCTCGACTTTCGCGACGATCGAAGCGGCCGCGACCGCGACGCTCAGGGCGTCACCATCAATCACCGCGCGAACGTTCGGGAGCGGCAGATTGAGCGCATCGCTAATGATCGCGTCCGGCTTCACACCCAGCTTTTCGAACGCCCGCAGCATGCACAGCCGCCGCGCCGGCAGGATGCCGATGCGGTCGATCTCTTCGACGGAAGCCCAGCCGATGGCGAATGGCACGGAATCACGGATCTTCGCCGAAAGCTCATCTCGCGCGCGCTCGGGAAGCACTTTTGAATCACGGACCTGGCTGTACCAGCGAAAGCGTTTGCCCTCCGGAAGTGCCACCGCCCCAGCAGCCACCGGCCCCGCGATCGGCCCGCACCCCACCTCATCGACGCCCGCCACCCAGTGAGCGCCAGCGTTCCAGGCCTCGCGTTCGAACCGAAGTGACGGGATTGGGGTAGCGGCCACGAATGGAATGGTACGCCAAGGAAGAACCGCGGGAAGTGCCCTCGGCTCGAATTCCGGCGGAGCCGGCCGTTATGGCATCTACCGCCGAATTGGGCGCCCGGAAGATCATCCACAGAGGCGATCTAACAATTTTCGCGATTTGCGTGTGATTTCGGCGGACATAGGGTACGCTTATTACGGTTCCCACGTTCTACTGCTCTTCGAAGAGCCTCGCATACCTGCCCGATGAATCGACGGACCGCCATTTTCTAGGAGGTCGTCGATGCCTTACAACGACAAAACCCTGACCTGTTCCGATTGTTCCAATACCTTCACCTTTACTGCCGGCGAGCAGGAATTCCACCAGTCGAAGGGCTTTACCAACGAGCCCCGACGCTGCCCGAACTGCCGAGGCGCACGTCGCGCTGATGGCGGCGGCGGTGGTGGTGGATTCGGTGGCGGTGGTGGTGGCTTTGGCGGCGCACGCCGCGAAATGTTCAG
>JBATAT010000566.1:0-14767 GCA_049662005.1 Tepidiformaceae bacterium | reverse complement strand
GGAGTGGGTCAACCTGCTCCTTTCCTCCTACCAGTTCGGCGGTTTCTACCTGCAAGACCCCGAGACGAACAAGCCGGCAGGATGCGAGCAGTGGATCCGGCCCGGATTCCTCGAAGTAGGATTTCCGATCCCCATCTTCGATGAACTCGCGCTGATGCAGCACGTCACCGAAGTCGCGTGCGTGGTCCAGAATATCCGGCTGGCCTGCGAAACCATGGGCCTCGGTGCCTGGGCGATGGGCGGCTACTCGGATGACCTCTTGCTCGGAGCCTATCCCGAAGTCGCTGCCGGCATGGGGTTTTCATTCCTCGAGCGAGACGCGGCGCGCAACCCATCAAAGACGGCGACCTGCCAGGGGCTGCCGGGGGTTCTCGATGCATGCATGGCCCCATCTCGCAAGTTCCCCGGCGCGGAAGCACTTGTGCGCCATGTGGTGAACCTGCGCTATCAGCGCGGCGCACACCTGTCTCCCGCCGATAACTGGGGCGAGCGCAATGCGGGGCCATTCACGACCGAGACGCGGGAAGCCATCCTCCAGCATCCGCGGAGCCACATCCCTGATTGGGTGATCGAGGCCGCAATTGATACGGTTGCGTACGTCATCGAGAAGTACGGCTCAGCACCGTCACATATCAACCCTGTACGGGCCAAATTCTCCTGCCAGGTCCACCACGTCGACCTGGACTATTACCGCAAGTTCCATACCGGTGGTGCGGAACCCTACCTTGCGACGCCGCAGCTCCTGGCCCACTTCCGAGACTGGCACCCCGGTACTGCCGATCCATACCAGCGAGGCTCGCATGCCTGACGACCCGCAGATCTGGATTCACATCATTCTCGGGTACCTCCACGACCTTTCCATCGCCGTCTATCTTGGTGGTGCGGTTGCAATGGAGTTTGTACTCGGCCCGGCCCAGGCATCGATCCCACCAGCCCAGGCACAGGTGATGGGCCAGAAAACCTCGGACCGGTTCCTCTGGCTCGCCTGGGGTTCCCTTCTCCTAATCCTGGTCACCGGGGCGTTGCGCCTCGAACGGCTCGGCATGATCGATTGGTCCTGGCCGTTCTTTTCATCGCCGCTGGTTCTCTCCCAAGATTACGGCCAAACCGTGCTGGTGATGTTCGTGCTCTGGTGCGTGCTGGCCGTGAATGGCGCCCTTGTCACCTGGGTGTTGCGGCCCCGGCTTGCAGGAAAGGTGAGGCCCGGGACCACGGCGGCACAGGTGACGGCCAGCCAGGCGGGGCGGCTCGCCGCAGCCACATGGATCCAGCGGCTCACCCGCGCAGACCTCGCGATCACGGTGTTCATCGCACTCCTCGGGGCTTCGTTGAAATGGGGAGGCCTGATCTGAACCGTGGGGCCTCTCACCGGGGAAAGGAGTGCGCGTGGACGAACTGCTCGCCACCATCCATGCGGTTGCGTGGGCAGTCTATGTCGGCGGCTCGGTAACCATGGAATGGGTACTGCGCTATGCGCAGCGGACCATGCCTCCTTCGCAGGTAGGGATCGTCTGCAAAAACGCCGGAACACGCTATCGGTGGTTCGCCCTTGGCTCGCTG
This sequence comes from Tepidiformaceae bacterium, assembly GCA_049662005.1. GTDB lineage: Bacteria > Chloroflexota > Dehalococcoidia > Tepidiformales > Tepidiformaceae > Amarobacter. The sequence continues at coordinate 13,207 of JBATAT010000566.1, read as the reverse complement.
GTAGCCATCGGGATCAGCGGCGGCGCGATGTTCCTGCGCATCGACGGCGCTGAACTGGCGGCACAAAACGGTGGCCGGTTGAGTCTCGACGATTCCTATGGCCGGACGCTGTTGCTCCTGACCGTTGGCTGGACAGCGTTATTCGTCACGGTTGCAACCATGGCGTTCTGGCTGCACCCGGCTCAGCGCAAGCGTTCGAAACCTGACATGACCGCCGCAGCGATCGCCGAGGAACGACTTCGCATCGGGCGGGCCATCAAGCAAATGGACCGGGCGCTGAAGTTCGAACTTGTGCTTTCAGTTCTTTGCATCGGCGTCGGAGCCTCACTCCGCACCGGCGGGCTCATTTAGACTCATCGAAGGAGGCCACGGCAATGCCCAAGACTATCGCGATTACCCCCTCCTGGTACTGGCCACAGGGAACTTCCCGGGTTGTTGGCGTGCCGCCCTATTCCATTTACGAACTGTGCGTCCTCGCCAACCAGCAGCACTACTCGCAGGCGCCTGCGATCATCGATGCCGCCGGAACCCTGACCTTCGAGACGCTCCGCGAGGAAGTTGATCGGCGAGCTCAGTCGCTCGCCCTGGCCGCGGGCGAAGCGCGCCGCGTGGTCCTGCCAGGCGACTTGAACCGTAGCGGCGTTCTCGAGCTCCTCGCCGGGCTCGCTGCCGGCGTGACGGTTCACATCGCAGCAACCGACGCCCACGCACTCGCCGCACAACTCAACATCGCGGTAGTCGCAGGGGAAGAGCAAGTGGGCGAGACAGCAGCCGTCCCCGACGTCCGTACGCTCGATCCCGGCCGGCCCGCAGTCGTTATCGAAGGCCGGGATGGGCCGGTGAGCCACTCCAACCGGTCGCTCCTCGCGATGGCTATTTCGATGGCGACGTTCGTGGATGCCAGGCGTGATGGCCCGTGGCTTTCCACGCTTCCGCTTTCGACGTGGGAAGGCCTGATGGCAGTGCTCTTGCCCCTCCACCTCGGTGCCCCCCTGGTGATCCCACCGCCCCACGCCGATCCCGATGCGCTGCTGGGGCTCATTCCCCGCCACCAGGTGCGCTACACGATCGCTGACCTTGCAGGGTTCGCTCATGCCTGCCGCGAAGCCAAGCGAGCAGCGAAAGACTCTCGCCGCATGCTCGCCGGCGCTCTGCTCGCAGTCGATGGGCCGTTTGACCCTGATCAGCGGCGGCGGGTGAGCAAATCACTCGAGTGTCCCGCGCTGACGTTCTGGGGGATGGCCGAAACGGGGCCTGTTTTCGCCGCTCACCAGTCGTGGTATATCGATGAGTCCGTGGGGCTGCCGATGACGAACGCCCACGTGGTACCGTCGGATCCCCGTTCGGGCCAGCCTATTCCAGCGCTCTGGGAACTCGTGGAGATGGCAGAAGTAACGGTCTTTTCACCGTCGCTGATGGCGGACAAAGACGCCGCTACCGCGCACGGGCGCTTCGCCGGAAATCGCTTCCGAACCGGGATGATGGCCTCATCCGATGCGAATGGGATGGTCTACCTGCTGGGACGGTGAGGCGCTGGGGCGGCCGACCCGGCTAGCGACGGGTAAGATCCTCGAAGTTGGCGTAGGCGGGCAGCACCAAGCACGGCAACCGTGCTGACGAGCGACTGGTAAAACGGAAGTGCCTCGCGCTGGGCAAGCCGTTCGCGCGTGTGTTCTGCCCAGGGACAGAGGTGTCGTTCGAGCAGGTCGGCCATCGCGCGTTCACGCGACTCCCGGGTGCTCGCAAGCGCTGTCCCTTCGGCGAGGAAGCGGAGGAACTCGAGCATCGTTGGTACGAAGTCCGGGAGGTCGTGCGCGTCGGCGCTAACTGTGAGGCCAAAGTGACGGTATATCCGCAGGATCTCCTCCATCGCATCCCGCCGCCGGGCCGAATAAACCCCCGTGTAGAGCGGAGTCGGGAGACGGTCAGGGGCGTCAAAGAGACGGATGTACTCGGCCTCAAGCGCGGTGTCCGAGAGGCCCGCCGGACCGAGATCGCCTGCCGGCAGTTGAACTTCGCAAGGCAGCTCACTCGAGAGCTTCTCGACCGTCATCTGCAGGAAGCCGGACTCCACAAGGTGGCCGAACTCGTGTGTGGGGAACGCCAGGACTTCGGCCAGGATCCCGTAGAGGTTGGCCTCGGCCCCGGCCACCGCGAGGTCGGCCGATGTCACCGGACGACCGGGGGCCGCTGCAACACGGCAGGGTTCTGCGTGAACGGACCCATCAGGTCGTTCCAATCCCGCGAGATAAGGATATCCATCAGTTCAGAAGGCTCCCCGCGCGTGGTTTTTTCGCGCTCGCGCTTGATGGTCTCGAGCGCGTCGTCGACTCCCGGGCCGAACATCTCGCGAAGGTAATCGAGGGGGATCCGCTGCTTGCTGTCGTCGAACTCACCGGCTTCGTTGAATGCCGACGGACCAAGCGGGGGCACATAGAACACGTTCGGTTCGGTGCCAAACTCCGGGTGCAAGGGGAGAGCGACCTTCCACTCCTTCACGAGCTTGTGGGGGTGTCCTTCGAGGTTGTCCATGTAATCGATGTGACGCACCCGCCCAGGGCACTGGCGAACGCAAGCCGGCGCAACGCCCGCCTCCAGGCGCGGGTAGCAGGAGATGCACTTCTGGGCGATCGCACGCTGCGGATTGAAGTAGATTCGCTTGTAGGGACAGGCTTCGGCGCAGAACCGATAGCCGTGACACCGCTCCTCATCGATAAGGATCACGCCGTCTTCCTCGCGCCGGTAAAGGCTTTCGCGAGGGCAAGCCTCCATGCAGGCAGGATTCGAACAGTTCGCGCAGACCTGTTGGAGGTAGAAGAAGAACGAATTGGGGTAGATCCCGCCGCCCATGTCCTCGTCCCAGTTAGGACCCCACGAGGGCGTGCTGCCGTCGTGTTCTCTCGGGTGCAGCGGAATGCGCTCGCCCGGAGGGCCTTCGAAAACCGCCTGGTGATCGAAGTCCCACGCCTCGCCGAATTCGCGTAACGGTGGGAACGTGCCGGGTACCGGCTGGCCATCGCGGTAGCCCCCGCCATGGGAGAACACGTTGCGGGGCGTGCCGCCGCCAGGCATCGTGTTCACGATGTTCCACCACATCGATTCCATCCCCGGCGCATCAGTCCAGAGCGTCTTGCAGGCGATCGAACAGGATTGGCAGCCAAGGCACTTGTTCAGGTCGAACACCATCGCCAGCTGTCGTGCTGGCCGGGAAGTAGCGGTGCCCATTCTCTCCTCCAGACTTTATGCCGGCAGTTCCAAAGCGAGCCAGCGGGGTGTGTGCGAGGCCAGGCCGGCGCGCTCCTCGAGTGCGCCCTGCCAGATCGCGATGCCGAGTGGTACCGACGTTCCCGGCCGCAACGGGACACCGGGTGCGTCGAGTGCGCGGCTCAACACCACACTCCACTCGCCACCGTTCCAAACCGCTTCGACGCTGACCGCCTGTGGATTTGGCAGGCGGGTGGTGGTGGCGAGGCCGGTCGCTTCGACCACGAACGGGACCGCTGTCCCGGCTCGCCAGTGCCATGCCTGCACCGGGTGAGCCTCATCGCCCATGGTGCTGAGTTCGGCAGTCATACCGTCGAGAGGGAAAAGCAGGGCACAGGCATCGGCGAAGACGTTGTTATCGGTGATCGCGGGCCGCGGGTTCAGCGCGGCCCAGCGAAGTCGTACATGGAGGACGCCATCGGCCACGGCTGCCGCGGCTCGTACCGATGGCGTCGCTCCATGTTTTCGATCCGCCCACGCCGTTCGGACGTATGCCGACGGCTGGGCTTCCAGCGGCGTTGGTTCGAGCGGGGCCTCGATCTCTTGCGCCGCGTGCCACGGATCGACCGTTGGGTCGAGAGACCCATTCTTCGACGGAGCAATTCGCACCGCGACAACGCTCGAAGCAACGACGGTGCTCATCTCGCCCGCTCCACGAGCTCGATATCCACTGCCACTTCTTTCGGGACATGGTTCATCGTGTACGAGGCCATGCGGTAATGGAGTTGGCCGTAGTTACCCACGAGGTTGGTGGGCTTAATCGGGCTCGAAGCGACATCGTTCTGGGTGGCCCAATCTTTAAACTGGTATCCCTCCCAGGCGTGGTACACGATGATCGTTCCGGGCTGCACAGCCGGCGAAACCTTCGCCCTCAATTCAAACTTGCCGACATCGTTGCGGACGCGAATCTGGTCGTGGTCGCCAATTCCGCGGGCTTCGGCGTCGGCAACCGAGATGTAGGCGACGGGTTCGCCGCGCTGCAACCGCAGCAATTCTTCGCTGGCTCGCCAGATGCTGTGCATGCTCCAGCGGGTGTGGCCGCCCGTCATCCGCAGCGGGTACTTGCCACCAGCCTCCACCGGCTCTTTGTGCACGAGTAACTCCTCGCCCACGTCCCGGAACCACTCGTGGTCGATGTAGAACTGCTGGCGCCCGGTAAGTGTCGGCCAGGGGTTTTTACGTTCGACGAACCAGCCGCAGGAGTACATCGGACGGTCTTCGCTGTAATCGCTGAAGACAGAATTGAACTGAATCGCCAGTGCCGACGGCTGGACGGCCTTAATTTTGACCATGCCCGTCTCGGCTGCCTTCGCCCAGGCTCCTTCGCCAAGGCCGCTATTCCTGGTGACGGCAGAGTTCTGGAGGATGAAATCGAGCGCACGCTCTTCGCCCTCCGGCCCTGGGCCGTAGGCTCCATCGGCACTCATGTCGTCGTAAAGCCGGTCGAGCCGGTGTTCCGAACCCATCCGGTCATGGTATGGCTGGGTACCGCGGGCGATGGCGCGTTCCTGGATCTTCTTTGCCAGCAGGAAGGCGACATCCCACTCATGTTTCGATTCGTAAAGCGGATCGACCGCCCGATCGCCGACGACTACGTAGGGAACATAGGTGCTGGTGTACTTGATGCCGGGCTTCTCGTAATAACCGCAGCCCGGGAGGACGTAGTCTGACCAGAGGGCAGACGTGGACATGCGAAAGTCCAGCGTGACGATGGTGTCGATGCTCGCCCACAGGTTGTCGCGAATAACCGTGGGATTTGGCCAACGCCGCAACGGGTTGGGTCCCGAGTAGTAAAGGAAACGGGGCTTCTTCCCGCGCGGAGGTGAAATGGGTTGCCACCCGGCAGCGAGCGCTTCTTCGATGTATTCTGCCGCTGGGCGCGGCAGGGTTGGGTCGTTGTACTCCTGCTTGCCGGCGATCGCCGCCCACTTGTCGTCGTGTGCATAGAGCCACGGGATGAGTGGGGTGGCGTTACCCATGCGACCGGCCTGGAGCGTGATCTTCGATAGTTCCTGGACGCTGACCCGGTCGATTGGCAGTTCCGGAACGGGCTCTGTGTTCAGACGGACCTTTGGCCCTCCCATGCTGCCCCCGGTGAGTGCCCCGTTTGGGGGTGGCCACCAGGTGGAGACCTTGATTCCGCTCCCGGGCTTTCCGCCGGAGTTGCCGGTGAGCGCGCAGAGATACGCCATTCCCCGCTGGAACAGGTCGGAATGGTAGTGCTTGCAAGCGCCCCAGGAGGAATAGATCATCGCCGACTTCGCCGCCGCGAATTCACGCGCGACGGTGCGGATGTTGGTGGCGGCAACGCCCGTGATTTCTTGCACGCGTTCCGGGGAGTATTCAGCCGCCCGCTTCTTCAGGTGTTCGAAGACCGGGCGAACCGTTACGGTCCGGCCATCGAGCAGGCGGACGCGGTGCGAACCTTCAAGTGCAGGGTCAAGTTCTTCGTCCGCCGCGATCGTCGAATAGGGCGATCCCCAGCTCCCGGTGGGCGACTCTTTCCGGCCGGTGAGCGTGTTCCAGACGAAGAAGACGGCATCATTGCCTCCTTCGTACACGTCAGATTCCCGCAGGTATTGACCTGTGTCACTCCGGACCAGGAAGGGCAGATCGGTTTGTTCTTTGACGTACGCCTCGTCATAGAGGTTTTCCGCCAGAATGGTGTTGACCATCCCAAGGGCGAGCGCGGCATCGGTGCCGAAGCGGACGTTCAGCCATCGGTCCGCGTGCACGGTCGAGGCGTTGTAGTCGGGGGCAATGCTTACGACTTTGGCACCGCGGTAGCGGGCTTCCCACATGAAGTGCGCTTCGGGAACCTTTGTGTACGAGGGATTCCCGATCCAGATGAGAATGTAATCGGAGAGGAACCAGTCATCGGCCGTCCCTTCCGACATGTAGAGCCCCCACGTCTGGATCAATCCCGTGGGAAGATCGCCAACGCCGGCATACGAATCGATGATGGTGCTGCCGAGGCCGGTCGTGAACAGGTGGGATTCCATCGGCGAGCCGATGCCAAAGTCCAGGTTCGTGGTGCCATTGTCGTAGATGATGGAGTCGGGACCGTCGTTTTCCGCGACATCTATTAGCTTGTCGGCGATCTCGGTCAGCGCCTGGTCCCAGCTGACGCGTTGCCATTTCCCTTCGCCGCGTTTCCCGGCACGCTTCATCGGGTACTTCACCCGCGTGGGATCGTACATCACGGAGCTGTAGACGCAGCCCATCGGGCAGCCCCGCGGGTTGAAATCGGGGACATCGGCGAACGACTGCTCGTAGGTGGCGTTCTGTTCTTCGCGCCAGACGATGCCGTCCTTCACGTAGGCATCGAGCGAACAGGCCGAGATGCAATTCACCCTGGTATGGGTGACCTTAACGACCTTGTCCCAGCTCCACTGTTCGCGATACGCATCCTCCCACGAGCGGTATTCGTAGGGGCGCGACAACAACTCGTCGAGTCGCGCCGAGGCGTCGAGCGGGGCGAGCCGCTTGAGCGGCGCGCGTGTAGCCGTGATGGTTGCCATCCGTTCTTTCCGTTCCTGGCGCTGTCGAGAGCCGCCGCTACTTCTTGTCGGCGGGTTTCTGGGTATCTTTCGCGGCCGCAGCGGAAGCGCCGCCACGAGCTGCGACCTTCTTCGGCCTTCGGGCCGGGGGCCGTGCTTCTTCGGAGCCCTTGAGCTTCTCCAGGTCGACGTTGATCGAAGGTGCGAACATCTCTGCCTCCAGGCCGGCCAGTCCGTGGCGCCGGCAGTTCACTCGGGCAACCTACCGCCCCCGCTACCCTCTCGTTCATGATCACCGTCATATCGATGGCGCCCCTCCCCCCACTACCGTTTCTTCGATAGATCAAGGGGGTGGCCTGGTGATTACCGACATTGAAGTTGGGCTATCCGATTCTGAACGCGCGATCCGCGATTCCACACACCGCTTCGCGAAAGAGGTGCTTCGACCCGCCGGGGTCCAGTTGGACCAGCTCCACGACCCGGAGGACGTGATCGCGCCCGCATCAATCCTCTGGGACGTCTTTAAGAAGCATCGCGAGGCCGGCCTTGCCGATTTCGACTCGGCGACGCTCGAACTTTCCCCATTCGAGCGTGCCCGCCTCCGCTCCATTACCAGCGAAGAAATGGGCTGGGGCGACTCCGGATTGGCCATCAGCCTCGGTGTTTCGGGGTTCCACAAGACCTTCTCAATGATGTCTGGACGCCAGGCACTGATCGACCGTTATGTCCGCTCCGGAGCAGATGAAATCGGCTGCTGGGCGGTGACGGAACCCGACCACGGGAGTGACAGCCTCACATTTACTGAGCCGCACTTCTCCGATGCCAACATTCGCGCGAACTGCATCGCCACCAAGGATGGCGACGACTACATCATTCGCGGTCAGAAGTCGGCATGGGTCTCGAACGGGACGATTGCTACCGTGGCCGCACTCTTCTGCACGATCGACCCGGCACAGGGCTTCAGAGGAGGCGGTGTCGCCGTGGTGCCGCTCGATCTGCCTGGGGTTTCGCGAGGCAAGCCCACCAATAAGCTCGGCCAGCGGGCGTTGAACCAGGGAGAAATCTTCTTCGACGAAGTGCGGATCCCGGCCGAGTACATGGTCGTCGGTTGCGATGCCTACGGGGCGGTCGTCGAGCAGATCCTGACCGGCGCCAACGCCAGCATGGGCACGACCTTCGTCGGCGTCGGCCGGGCCGCGCTCGAACATGCCGTCGAATATGCGAAGACGCGCGTCCAGGGTGGTGTCCCGATCATCGAACACCAGAGTGTGAAGGCGCGCCTCTTCAAAATGTTTACTCAGGTGGAAGCGGCACGCTCACTCTCGCGTAGGGTGGCGCAGTACAACGCCACCAACCCCCCGCTCATCCAGTATTCAATCGCCTCGAAGGTGTTCTCGACGACAACCGCGTTCGAAGTCGCAAGCCAGGCACTGCAGATCTTCGGTGGCAACGGCCTGACGCGGGAGTTCCCGATTGAGAAGCTCATGCGCGACGCCCGCGCCTCCATGATCGAAGACGGCTGCAACGATTTGCTCAGTCTCGTCGGCGCCAGCCGGCTCTGAGCCACCAACCGAAGGAGTATCCCATTGGAACTCAGAGAAGTCATCGGGAAGCGGCGTTCGATCCGTTTCATGCTCCCCTACAAGCCAGTCGAGCCCGAGAAGATCCAGCGCATGCTCGAGGCTGCCAGGATCGCTTCGCACTGGGGCAACGTGCAGTCACTCCGCGCGGTCGTGGTGTTCAAAAACACTGCCTCTCCCGAAGTGATCGAGGCAATCACGGCGCCGGTCGCCGGTTTCCAAATCCGGATCGCGCCCGTCGTGATCGTCTGGTACCTCGAGACCGCTGCCGTTGATGAACAGGGCGATCGTCTGCGCGAGTTGCTCAAAGCCGGGGCGCTTGGCTTTGGTGATGACAAGGAAGCAGCGCTCGAAAGGCAACTCATCCCGTTCTTCAGTGGCATAAAAGAACATCTCAAGGCGCCGGGCCTCAGCGAAATGGACTGTGGACAGGGGATCGCGCAGGCGACGCTCATGGCATTCGAGCAGGGCCTTGGCACCTGCCTCCTGGGCGGCGGAAACACCGAGAAAATGAAGCGCAACCTTGGGCTGCCGGATAGCACGCGCATCCTCGTCCTCCAGACCGTTGGCTACCCGGCGGAGAGTCCAGATGCGGGCGGCCAGCGCCCACGCCAGCCCTTCGAGAAGCTGTTTCACATGAACGGTTACGGCAATCCGTTTCCTCGCTGTGCCGAGGTTGTCGATGAACTTCATGCCGATGGCATGCTCCAAACGCCCGCCCCCGCGCCCTGGCGCGAGGCCGAACTCGAATTTCTCCGCAACGCTCTCGCCATCAAAGGCAACGGGCTCATTTAGTTCAGGAGTGCCGCAATGAAAATGAACGCAGTTGTAGCCGGGGTGGGGATGACGCACTTCGGCAAGATGCTCGATCGGGGCCTGAAGTCGATCGGTGCCGAAGCCGTAGACGCCGCGATTAAGAACGCGGGAATGACCAACTCCGACATCGAAGCGGCGTTCGTAGGGAATGCCGCCGCTGGCCTCGTGACTGGCCAGGAATCCATTCGTGGCCAGGTAGTGCTGCGTTCCGCGGGGATCGGCAAAATCCCGGTGATTAACGTGGAGAATGCCTGCGCGAGCGCCTCGACGGCACTCCACCAGGCCGCTGCAATGGTGACCGCCGGACTCTACGATGTCGTTCTCGCCGTTGGCGTGGAAAAGCTCTACCACGAGGACAAGCGGAAAAGTTTCGGAGCATTTAGCGGCGCAGTCGACGTCGAGGCAATGGCAGAAATCATGGCGCGATTGAAAGATGGTGCGAAGGACGCCGCGCCGGGATCGACGGGCGAGGGTGCTGGCGAGAACCGCTCGATGTTTATGGACATCTACGCGGCCGCCGCCCGCAATCATATGAAGCGCTTCGGGACGACCATCCAGCAGTTCGCCGGTGTCTCCGCGAAGAACTCGTTCCACGGCAGCATGAATCCGCGAGCCCAGTTTCGCGAAGTGCTCTCCGTCGAAGACGTGCTCAACGCACCGACAATTGCAGCACCCCTGACGAGGCCGATGTGTTCGCCCATAGGCGACGGCGCTGCCGCGGTTGTTGTTATCAGCGAACAAAAGGCCAGGCGGCTCGGACTCATCTCGCCCGTACGCATCACTTCGATGGTTCTCCACTCAGGATGGGATCACGCACCGGGCGAAGAGGGTGGGGCAGCAGAACTCTGCGCGCGCGAGGCTTACGAAGAAGCTGGACTCGGCCCAACCGACCTCAGCGTAATCGAGCTTCACGATGCTTCGGCACCCGCCGAGATCATGGCCTACGAGTCGCTCGGACTGTGCGCCAAGGGCGAAGGCGGTTCGCTCATCGATTCGGGCGAAACGCGCCTCGGTGGGCGGCTGCCGGTCAACACGTCTGGCGGATTGCTGAGGAAGGGACACCCGGTCGGGGCAACCGGGATTGCCCAGATCGTCGAACTCACCGAACAACTCCGCGGCGACAGCGGATCCCGGCAGGTGAAGGGTGCGAAAGTCGCCCTCGCGCACAACGGTGGCGGCAGTATCGGCTCCGATGCCGCCGCGATGTGCGTCTCGGTCCTCGTGCGATGACTGCCCCGGCTGCGGCACGGGAAGTCTCGATCCTCCGCGAAGGGACCGGTGCGTACCTGAAGGTAGATCCGGATGGCTTTCGCGCGCACATTCGAGACAACAAGCAACGGGCACTCAAGTCGCGGCTCATGACCGCTCGCGAGGCAGTCGAACGCTTCGTCGCCGATGGCGACTACCTGACGTACGAATGCAACTACCTGATGCGTGGGCCGAACGCCGTCGTGCACGAGGTCATCCGCCAGGCAAAAAAGCGACTCTGGGTGGCGGGCAAGTTCACGTATGTCGACGTCGCCCTGCTTGTCGATGCGGGGTGTGTTTCCCGTGCCGATTGCGGCTTCTTCTTATCGGCCCCACCGATCGAACGAGCGCTGAAGGACGGCCGGCTGGAGATCTTCGAGTACAGCAACGTGATCATGACGCTCCGCCTGCAGGCCGGCGCGATGGGGGTTCCATTCCTGCCAGTCCGCTCGTTCGGGGGGACCGATGGCTTCGATCACTCGGGCGCAAAACTCATCGCCGATCCGTACACCGGCGATCCCATCACCATCGTCCCTGCTCTGAATCCGGACGTGGCCGTCGTCCATGTCCACCAGTCCGACATCTATGGAAACGCCCGGGTGTTCGGCACCGGTGTCTCCGATGTTGAATCCGCACTCGCATCCAAGAAAGTCATTATTTCGGCAGAAGAGATCGTCGATACGGCCGAGATCCGGCGCAATCCGGGTGCTACCAGCATCCCCTACTACGCCGTCGATGCCGTGGTGCATTCGCCCTACGGCAGCTACCCGGGCACCTGTCCGGGGTACTACGGATCGGACCCGGAAGGGGTGTTCGAGATCTTCCGGGCAATCATGACGGACACAGTGCCAGCGTACATCGATAAATGGGTGCGTCCGTTCGGAACCTTCGAGCAAATGCTGGAGAGCCAGGTCGGGCAGGCGAAGCTCGATGCGATGCGGGCGCGCGAGACCGCCCGGGAGGGTTACAGCGCATGACCAGGGCAGAGGCCTTCTCCGAGCGTGAAGTCGCCATGTGTACCGTCGCCCACCTCATCGAAGATGGACGAACCTATTGGGCGGCCGGCGGCGGTACGCCGCTCTATGCCGTCCTCCTGGGCCAGAAGCTCTACGCGCACGATGCGCAATACGTGACCGAAGACGGCGTCATCGCCCCGGAACCCCTCCTGCCGCTCGAGCCGATGATGACGATGGTGGCCTCGCGCGCGGTTCACCACGCGTTGCAGTGGGGAACGATGAATTCCGCGGGCGTCCACGCCCAGTTGGGCCACATGGACTACGGCGTGCTCAATACCCTCCAGGTCGACCAGCACGGCAACATCAATTCGACATTCCTCGGTGAATATGGAGGCAGTGGGCGGAGGTTTGGCGGTCCCGGCGGCGCGGATACGATCGCGGCCTGTTGCTGGCGCACCATCCTGATTACCGACCAGGAACGCCGCAAGTTCGTGCGAGAGGTCGACTTCATCTCCTCGCCCGGTTTCCTCGATGGCACCCCCGGGGCGCGAGAGCGTGCCGGGCTGCCGCGCGACACCGGCCCGTGGCGCGTCGTCACTCCCTGGGCCATGTACGACTATGCCGACCGCAGGCTCCGGCTTATCGCCCGCATGCCCTGGGTGACCGTCGATGAGGTCCTGGCAGAATGTGAATGGAAGCCGCTCATCGCGCCGGAAGTCGAGGTCCTCGCAGCGCCGACGGAGGAAGAGCTCCAGCTGCTCCGCACTGAGCTTGATGTTCGCGGTCAGACAACGGACGGCGCAGGGAGCTGGATTACCTGGGACGGCGAGAGGTACGTGCGCGCCTGAAATGCCCGGTCGGCCGCAACTAGGCGTACGCACCGAAGGCGGCCAGCCGGTTGGGGCTACTTCGCTCGCCCCATGTGCTTGTCGAACCAGGACACTGCTTCGGCGATAGACCGGCGCAACGGATCACCGCTGTAGATCTCGTAGTGGTGAATCCCCGGGATGACGACCAGCCGCTTCGGTTCGCGTGCGGCGGCGAAGAGCGCCTCGGACTCAGACGCCGGGGTCACGGTATCGAGTTCGGCCGCGATCAGAAGGAGTGGACAATCCTGAAGGTTGGCCGCGGTATCGATCGGTCGATGCTCGAACGTGGACTCGATGAACTCCATCGAGATCGGTTGGTCGAGGCCGCGAAGACGCTCGCGCGCGGAGCCGAAGAACGCGGCCGTTTCGGGGTCGCTCAAGAGCTGTAACGGGTCCACCATCGTCGATTCGTTCGTGAGGACACGCTTGCGGCGCTCGGCTTCGATCATCGCTAAGAAGGGGGCGCTCTCAGCCGGCGGCCGCTCTCGCGAACGCCGGCCACCATCGGCGAAGCCGACCTGCGCGACAACGCACTTCGCCCGTTGGTCCTGGCCAGCGGCCACGATCACGTTCGCAGCACCATAACTCGTACCCCAGAGACCGAGGCGCGATGGATCGACGCCCTCGACAGTTCCGAAGTAGGTCATCGAATTCCGGATGTCCTCGACTTGCCGCCGGGCAACGAGTCGTCCGGGCGTCCCTTCGCTCCCACCGAATCCTCGATAGTCGAACGCCAACGCGGCGAACCCGGCTTCCGCGAACGCGCGCGCATAATCGGGCAGGATCAGTTCCTTGATACCGGTGAACCCATGGCAGAGGACAATCCCGGGAACCGGTTGGGTCGCCTGGTCCGGCATGAAGACGGTCGCGGCAATGCCGTCACCCTCGGAATAATAGGAAACAGCGCGCTCGGAGATAACCATGAGAACACGCTGCAGGTTCTTGCGGAGCTGTGGTATGCGCTCGGTCATATC
>JBATAT010000565.1:0-4568 GCA_049662005.1 Tepidiformaceae bacterium | reverse complement strand
GGGGCGGCCACGGGGGGGGGTGGCGGAGGCATGTGTCGGAGGCATGTGCGGACGCTGAGCCCCTGCTCCGACCCGGGGGTTACTTGGAGTCATCCAAGCACCGGGAAACCCGCACGGACGAAATCCGTTCGTAGCGCCAACATCCACCGACTTGACCCGCACGCGCTTCCCTCACACCCAGCGCCCAACCATCAGAACGGCTTGAACACCGCCAGCCAGGCGATGACTGGCACGCTCAGCACAATTACGGTCCCGAAGACGATCGGCACGCGGTCATCGAGGATGGCGCGCAGTTCTTCCGTTTCCTCGCCTCGCTTTGTGGCGATGAGCGAGGCGAGGCGCGCGCGGCGCAGTCCGAAGCCCATGAGCGGCAGTCCAACGAAGTAGACGAGGACGTAGATCGCGGAGAGCGCGGCGAGCCAGCCATCCTTCACGAAGTTGTATTCGGCGGCGACAGCCCAGAAGAAGCCGGTGATGCCGGTGGCCATCGCGCCCGGCAACAGCACACGGGTTTCGTTGTTCGCTGCCTCGACAAGGCAGTACATCTGGTACTTCAGGTCTTTGGTCGCCCAGGCTTTGAGGATGAGGGGGTAGGTCGCGCCCAGGCCTGCGCCAAGCCAGATCATCGAAAGCACGTGAACGATTCGCCACCAGTCCATGGACAGAGTGTGACCGGAGAACCGGGAACGGGGAACCGCAAACGGCGCCGTCGAGCAGCATCAGCCGGCCTGCGGAACACATTGTGCGCCAGGGCAGGAGAGGACACGGGAGATTCCCCGTGTCCGGGCGAGTTGCCTAGGCCGTGGCCATCGCGGGTTCGGCCGTTTTGCTCGAGCGGATCTTCGCGGTGGCAACGATGAGCTGGGCGGCCTGGGTGGGATTGATGTGGTCGGTGTTCACCGTAAGGTCATACGTGGAAGGCGCTGCCCAGTTCGCGCCCCAGTACTCCTTGAAGTAGTCGACCCGCTCCCGGTCGGTCCGTTCGACCACTTCGAGGGCCTGTTCGTCGCTGCAGGCCATTCCGGCCTTGACGCGGCGGGAGCGCGCCTCTTTCGAGCCAGTAATGAAGACGCGGAGGACATCGGGCTGGCGGGCGAGGATGAACTGGGCACCGTGACCGAGGAAGACAACATCGCCCTGGCGGGCGTAGTCCTCGACGACCTGGGTGACGAGGTCGCGATAATCGGCCGACGTGAGGAGGGGAGTGCCTGTCATGTCCATCGGTTCGATCCACTGGCCGCTGGCAGGGCCGGCAGGGTTGCGGGCGAGTGCCTCGAGGATGCGCGTGAAGAACGATGGCTTGTGCTCGGATTCGGCGACCGTTTCGCTCGAAACGCCGGCCTGTTCGGCCGCAGCCTGGACGAGGCGGTAGTCGAGCAGGCGGTAACCAAGTTCATCAGCGACGAGGCGGGCGACATCTTCGCCGAGCGCTCCGACGTGGCGGGAAATTGTAATCGCGCGAGTGTTCATGGCTCCTCCCGGCGCTCAGGCGCCGACCTCGACGAGCTGCGGGGCGTTGGACGCGACGACGGTGCGCGGCACGCGATGGACTGGCCAGATCAGGGTTCCCTGGCGGAATTCGGCCGAGGCCGGATGGAATTCGACCGGGCCGGCGACACCGTAATCGACGGCGATTTCGCCCGTCAGTTCGCGCAGAACGCAGCGAACTTCTTCGAGCCGCACGGTGCGGAGTGCAACGGCGGGGCCACCATCGCCGCATTCGGCAGTGAGGCCCGTCTCGGGGTGTGGGATGACGCGGCCGGCGACCGGGACATGGACTTCGCAATACAGTTCGCCGCACATTCGAAGGAAGGGCAGGCCGACGATCTGCTCGCCGGAGACAAGTGCCCACGAGCGAACTCGGGTGGCAGCATTGGCGATCCCGGTGGGGGTAAGGTCGGCCCTGGCGGCGACGGTGCGAATGGTGGGGAGCGAGGATGGGGTGATGGCGTATTGCATGGGTGGCCTCCGTGCTTGGGCCGCCGGGAATGCGGCGGCAGGGCAGTGAGGAGGCACCTTCGGTGCAACTCCTCCGAACGCCTACGGGGTTAGCTGACGGGTTCGGCGTCGGAAGTCGCCGTCCTTTCCCAAACTGGAAAGGATTTACCCCACGTTATGGTTCCCCCGTTCCTCGCACGGTGGCGAGAACTCGGCTTGTTCACCCTATCACGAAAATAGAGCCCATGTATCGATCAGGGGCAAAATTGAAAGGTCTACGAGGTGCGATGCTTACCCAATCTATGCGGTAAGGACGGACTCCGTTGCGCAGACCGGGGCCACCGACGATTTGCCGAGCGCCGCTGCCACGAACGCGCGGAAGAGCGGATGCGGACGGTTCGGGCGGCTCTGCAGTTCCGGGTGGAACTGGGTGCCGATCATGAACGGATGTGCGGAGATCTCGGAGATCTCGACGAGTGCGCTGTCCGGTGATGTTCCACTCGCGTTCAGTCCCGCCTTCGCCAGGGTTTCGCGATAGGCGTTGTTGAACTCCCAGCGGTGACGGTGGCGTTCGGAGATCAGATCCGTGCCATAGGCCCTCGCAGCGAGCGAACCGGGGATGAGCTTGCAGGGGTAGGCGCCGAGGCGCATCGTCCCGCCCTTGTCGGTGATGCCCTGCTGCTCATCGAGCAGGCTGATCACGGGGTAGGGCGTTTCGGGGTCGATTTCGGTGGTGTTGGCGCCGTTCATGCCGCAGACGTTGCGGGCGAACTCGGTGACCATCACCTGCATGCCGAGGCAGAGCCCGAGGTACGGGATGCTGTTCTCGCGAGCCCACTTTGCGGCCGCGATTTTCCCTTCCCAGCCGCGTTCGCCGAAGCCACCAGGGACGACGACGCCATCGACTCCTGAGAGCAGGTCCCCAGCATCGCGCGCCTCGAGCGACTCCGCGTGGATCCAGCGGATGTCGACTTCGACCGAGTTGGCGATGCCCGCGTGGGCGAGCGATTCTTTCACCGACATGTAAGCGTCGTGGAGTTCGACGTACTTGCCAACGACGGCGATTTCGACCGAACCGGTCGGGTGTTTCAGCTTCCGAACCATCTCGCGCCAGTCGGCGAGGTCCCGGCCGCCGTGGAGCCCGAGGCGCTCGATGACGTAGTCGCCGAGGCCGCGCTCTTCGAAGAGGAGCGGGACTTCGTAGATGGTCTGGACGGTTTCCATCGGGATGACGGCGCGGGGATCGACGTCGCAGAAGAGGGCGACCTTCTCGGAGATGTCGCGCGTCACCGGGTGGTCGCTGCGCAGGAGGATGACGTCGGGTTGGATGCCCTTCGAACGGAGCTCACGGACCGAGTGTTGCGTGGGCTTTGTCTTCAGTTCGCCGGTGGCGCCGATCATCGGGAGGAAGCAAACGTGAACGCTGAGGACGGTATCGCGGGGTTGTTCGTGACGAATCTGGCGGATCGCTTCGATGAAGGTTTCGCCTTCGATATCGCCAACCGTACCGCCGACCTCGCAGATGATGACTTCGCAGCCGGTCACTTCGGCAACGGCATAGATGCGGGACTTGATTTCGTTCGTGAGGTGGGGAACCTGCTGGATCGTCCCGCCGAGGTAGTCGCCCTTGCGTTCGCGTTCGAGAACGTCGCGGTAAATCTGGCCGGAAGTGACCGAGGACGCCTGCGTCAGGTCCTGGTCGATGAAGCGCTCATAGTGCCCCAGGTCGAGGTCGGTTTCGGCGCCATCGACGGTGACAAAGACTTCGCCGTGTTGATAGGGCGACATCGTGCCGGGGTCGACATTGAGGTAGGGATCGAGTTTCTGGATGGAGACGGAAATGCCGCGAGACTTGAGGATTCTACCGAGGCTGGCGGTGGTGATTCCCTTGCCAACCGAGCTAACCACGCCACCTGTAACGAAGATGAACTTTGGCATGGCCTCCCGCGTTCCGTGCTTGTTCTATCGAGGTTACGAGGAAAGGGCTGAGTAGGTCAACGAACATTTGTGTTAATTCGGGGCGACGAAGGATGAGCGGGTGCGGACACCGCCTCCCTCACTAATGGATCACGAGTTAGCCGCTACTCTGTGGGGGCTGGTTTGTGCTGCGCCTTTAGCCTCTGCTTCGCGTAGGCGGTCATCATGTCGGTGATGCCCATCAGCCCCATCCCCTTGCCCATCGAGACTTCTTTGCCGAATACGGTGAAGACGATGTCGCACGGCGTTTCGGCGACTACCTCGAGGGGCTGGCCCGAGAGCGTTTCATCCATGATCACCGACCACGCCTTGGCCGAAATGCCTTGCGGGTTCTCGACCGCGAAGTGGTACTTAAGCGTGCCATCGGGCAGGTCTTCCGCCCAAACGTAGGCATCGGATTCGCATTTCTGTACGTGTGCGGATTCGGGGAACGGGCGGGACGCGATTGATTCGGGAACTTCTTCGAACCGATCGGCGTATTCGATGAGCATTTCGACGCGTTCAGAACGGTCGGCGAGTTTGAAATCTTCGAGGAGCCGTTCGAGCGACTCGGGCAGTTGCGACATACACCCATTGTGTCGTCCCTGTTCGCGGCTGTCGACGCGCGTTCCCCCGACCGGTGGGTCGCGCTCATTTGCGAAGCCGGTTCTCCG
>JBATAT010000564.1:0-3690 GCA_049662005.1 Tepidiformaceae bacterium | reverse complement strand
CCAAACGCCGCCTGGCCCATCAGTGAAACACGCATGGGAGAAGGGTAACGCGGGCGGGTGGAGCGTGCGTGGCCGGACGGGACGTAATGGAGCGGAAAGTACAAAGGAGCGGTGGGATTTTCGATTGACGATTTGCGATTGACGGGTTGAGCGAACCGCCGCGATTGGATTTTCGATTGACGATTTGCGATTCGTGGGTCGGCGACCGCACCCGCGATTTGGCATCGGCGTTTCGCGAACTTCGAACGGCGAACTGCCTGAACGCCGGTGAGGAACGTCGAACGTCGAACCGCCCGAACGACGGCGACTCGCACCACAGACGCCCGCCCTCCCCGGCGTCAATCGAAAATCGTCAATCACAAATGGCCGGCCCAAGCTTGGCGCCACCGCAGTTCGAGGTTCGTCGGTCGCAGTTCGCCCGGCGCTCGCTTCCGCGTTCGCCGCCTCGCCCGCTACACTGTTCATAATGCACGCTCCAATAGTCCACGAGGTTTCCCCGGGCGACGTTACGCACGTCGCCCCTGTTCGCCGCGACTCCTGACTTTCCTCTTTTCTCTTTCGTCTTTCCTCTAACAAGGAGTCCCGCGTGCCCTGTATCGAACCTGCAAAACTCTCCGACGCCGAAGGCATCCACAAACTCGTGACCTATTGGGCCGACCGGGGCGACATGCTCCATCGGCCAATCGGCGAAATCTACGAAGCTATCCGCGACTTCAAGGTCGCCCGGCATGAGGGGATGGTTGTGGGCGCCGGTTCGCTCCACATCATGGGCTCCGACCTCGCCGAGGTGCGCTCACTGGCCGTGGCCGAAGATTCGCAGATCAAGGGCATCGGCGCGGCTATCGTCGCCGCCTGCGTCGAAGATGCCCGCACGTTCGGGCTCGATCGGGTCTTCGCGCTCACCTACAAGCCTGCGTTCTTCGAAAAGCAAGGCTTCCGCCTCGCCAACGTGATGGAGTTTCCGCAGAAAGTCTGGAATGAGTGCGTCCGCTGCCCGTTCTTCACGAACTGCAAGGAAGTCGCAGTCGTCCTCGACCTGAAGGACGATCTCAGCATCCCGCTCGCTAACGGCTAACGATGGCCGCCGGCCTCACCCGCAACAGGGTTCGTACGGATCCAGCGCCGCCAGCGGCAGCGTCTCTGCGTTCACACCCGTCCCGGTCGCGGCCGAAACCGTGATGCACACGGATGGGCTGAGTTCGGCGAGGCGGTTCAGGTGGTGGGTGATGCGCGCGGCGACCGCTCCGGCCGCAGTGAAACCGGAACCCTGGAGCGCGATCCCGAAGCTTGTCTCGTCCAGCCGGCCGACGACATCGACGCCGCGGACGAGTTCCTTGATCCTGCCCGCGATCACCCGGAGCTGGTCGTCGCATTCGCCGCTCGCGAGTCCGGAAACCTTCGCCACCAGGAACGAAAGTGGCGCGGAGGGTGCAATTTCGCCGATCGCTTTCACGCGCTCGATGAGTGCGTCGCGGGTAGCGACACCCGTGGGCACGTCGAGCTGAAGGTTGCGGATCGGCGTTGGTTCGCGCCGCTGTGGTTCGAACGAAGCGTTCGCGCCGATGATGCGAAGGTAGGCCGGAAATCGTGTAACGGACATAGCTGGTACCACCCGGTGAACTGAGGCGAATTGTCGCCCTCACCATCTCTTACGCGGATAGGCGCATCCCTGATGACTCGCGGGGTTTATCCCAATTCGGCGCCGGGTTTTGCCCCTGTTTCCGTCCCCGACTTCGAGGCCGCCTGGCTGCTTCGACGGCGCATCCAAAAGTAGCCAGCCGTCGCGAGTATCGCCAACACCCAGACGCCACCGAGAGCGATCGTAATCAACGGATTGCGCCCGAGCTGGTCGCCCATCGCCACCGTAATCGCCGTTGGCGGAATCATCCCCAGGAAGCTGTAGATGATGAAGGTGCGGAATGGAACCGAAGTCATCCCCGCGACAAAGCTGATCCAGTCGAAGTTCACCCCGGGCATAATGCGCGTCCAGAACACCAGCTTGGCTCCGAAGTTTTCGACCATGCCATCGAGCCTGGCCGCCGCCTTGCGGCCGATGAGCTTCGGCAAATGTTGCCGTCCGAAGCGGCGGCTGACCCAGAACGCAATCGCGGATCCAATCGTGAGGCCGGTCATGCAGTAGACGGTCCCGAGAATCGGCCCCCACGCGAGGCCAGCCGCGATGAAGATCGGGGCGTTCGGGATCGGCGCGAACAGGACTGACGCAGCCATCACCAGGATGAAAACGACGACGCCCAGCGGCCCTCGCTCTTCGACCCAATCCCGGAATGGCTCGGCATCGATCTTCAGCGAGAGGTCGAAGAAGACCGTCGCGACCAGGTAGGCCACGAGAATCGCAAAGAAGGCTGCGACGACGCCGAGGAGCACAGACTTCCGCATGAGCAACGGCGTTTCGTTGCTTTCGAACAGAAAGCCCTCGAGGTTTGCATCGGGTTCATGGTGCATCACAGGTGATACCCATTAGAGCACACGTACCTGGAGAAAAACGTACAGGACGGGGAAGACGAACAGGAGCGAATCCAGGCGGTCCATGAAGCCGCCGTGCCCGGGGAGCAACCCCGAGGCATCCTTCACGCCCATGCGACGCTTCATCCAGCTCTCCAGCAGGTCGCCAAGGATGGCAGCGGGAGGCAACGCGATCGCGAGGTGCAGGATCGTCGCGTTCGCCACGCCCGTATCGAACCATGAATTGAGCGCGAAGACGGCAGCGAAGCCGGCGACGGTCCCGCCGACGGCGCCTTCCCACGTCTTCTTCGGGCTGATCTTCGGCGCCATCTTGTGACGCCCGATGAGCCGCCCCACCGCGTAGGCGCCGGTGTCGACCGCGAACGTTGCCAGCAGCCCGAGGAAGAACCACTTTCGGCCGTCTTCAACATCCCGTACGAGGACGAAGGTCGAGAGCAGGACACCGAGGTAAATCACGGCCCACGCGTAGACGCGATACGGCTTGCGTGGACCGATGGCGTTGGTTGGTGCGTAACCGAGAAGCGCGAACAGCCCGGCGAAGGCCAGCCCACCGAACACGAGCTTCGGGTCCAGGTAGGCGGCGACCACCACGATGGGGGCAATCGCGAACGTTGGGATCTGGGGGATCACCTGGCGGATCGGCATCGAAGGGATGAGCCAGCCGTGAACAAACTCCATCGTGGCCAGCAAGCTAATGGCGCCCGCCACGAGCGCGAACGGCCAACCTCCGTACCACGCTATGCCCGCCACCAGTGGCAGGCCAATCGCAGCGGTCAGCAGGCGAAGTTGGAGGTTGGACACGTAGCGATAGCGTAAGCGAGAAGGCCGCCATGGTCTGTGCGCCCGGACGGGCGCCACCGGTTCGCAGCGGCGGATTTGTATTTTCGCCGGCCCAGGCGCTCGGCCTGCCGCCTACCCCGTCACCAGGAAGTCGAGTGGGTTGCCGATGTATTCGAACCCCTGGGGAAAGCCGGGGTGGGCGCTCAATTGCCAGTGGAGGTGCGTTCCACCGGGCCCGGGTGGTTCGACGTATCCGGTAAATCCCACGGCGCCGATGATCTCGCCCGCAGCAACCACCTCACCCGTCGATCGTTCCGTTTCGTTCATGTGCGCGTAAATCGACCACCATGGGGTGTCGGGGTGGTCAATGACCACATTGATGCCGAAGCTGCCATTGCCCCAGCCATCTCCCGGGCGATGCACGGT
>JBATAT010000563.1:0-2483 GCA_049662005.1 Tepidiformaceae bacterium | reverse complement strand
CGGAGAACGCAGACGCCCTCGTCGAAGACATCCTCGGGTGGGTGCGCGATTCGATGGGCGCTATGCGCCGCCCCTACGGCATCGACCATGTGGCGCTCGCCCTCGCCGCCCGTGATGAATCCGGGCGAGTGATTTGCAGCAACAGCCTCGGCGTCCTTCGCCCGGGCAGTTTCTACGGCAGCGAAGGAGCGGACCACGTGCGCGCGTTCCTCGGCGATGCCGGCCGGGTTCTGAACGGAGCGACCGGCGACATGATCGGCGCGCTCCTGAGCCTTGGCGACATTGCATTCGAGCTCAACGGCAAGAATTCGGCGGGGCGGGCCGCCTGACTCACGCTGCGGGCGATGCCTTTTGGGGCACGGTTCTGTACACTCGCACCATGACCAGCGTTTCCAACCCAACCCGTGCACGCGCCCGAATCCAGGCTCAGATCGATAGCATCGGCCGCCTTCGCGGCACTGGCCCAAACCCGTTTGACTATGACATCTGGAGTAGCCGCACGCTCGAAATCCTGCGCGCGACCTACGGCGAAGGTTCACCCGAGATGCAGGAGTACTTCGATGCAGCGGGCGAACGCGGGCGGCTCCCCGGCGTGCGCGGGCAGGCCGAGAATATGACCCTCAACATCCACGGGCCATGGGGCATCCTTAAGCGGCTCGAACGCGGTGAGGCTGTTCTTGTGCGGCTGGCCAACTCGCTCGGGCAGGCCTGAGCCAGGTCTGACGCCGGGCGGCAGCTTGCCTGCCGGTTCGCCTACGAGAGGCCTGCCGGGACCAGGACCATCTCCGGGTAGGCTTCGCGGATACGCCCGCTGAGGTTGTCGAGCCGCCGCTGGTACGGTTCGCCCTGGATGTCCTCAGTCGTCATGATGACGGCATCCTCGTGGTTATCGGCGTAGTAGCGTTTGCGTTCGCCCACCTCGTAGAACCCGTAGTTCGCATAGAGCTTTCGCGCGGCCACGTTCGAAGCACGGACCTCCAGGGTTGCGACCGACATCGCCTGGCTGATCGCCACCGCCATCAGGCCATGCACAAGGGCCCGGCCGTAGCCCCTCCGCCGGACTTCCGGCAGCACGGCAACAGTGACAACGTGTGCCTCATCCACCATCAGCCAGAGGCCGGCGAACCCTTCGATCCGGCTGCTTTCGCCGTTGCGGAGGACGAGATAGCGGGCCATCGCGTTCGTGGTGAGTTCGCGTTCGAAGGCGGTTGAGGGCCAGCCGACGGAATAGGAAGCGCGCTCTACCGCCACGACATCGGCCATGTCGGCTGGTTGCATCATCGAGAGCACGGGCGGGCGATTCATCGTTACCTTCTATCTTTGCGCCTTTCGCCTCGCAATTACAGCACTCCGATTTCTTCAGCACGTGCCGATATCTAGGGTATGGGCGCAACACCCGAACCGGGAATGCCGGTCGCTGTCGTTCTTCGCTCGCCGCAGCCAGTGCAGTGGCAGGGCGAAATCGTCGCGCTCCGCGACGCATCGCTCGCCATCCGCGTGGCAAACGCTCCTGCATCGTGGAACTCGATGCTTCCGTATTACGTGATTTGTGGGACACCCGGCTCGCGCTTCAAGGCGCCGGCGAACTTCGTGGCACGCAACGGGGACGTCGCGGCGTTCAAGCTCAATGCGCGCTGGAAAGCGCTCGACCTTCGCCACGACCAGCGCCTCGCGGCCGACCTCCAGGCAGAAGTTCGCTCGGTGCTCGGTAACTCTCGGCAACAGGGCCGGGTGATCGATATCTCTCTCGGCGGTGCGGCCATCGCGACCGAAACGAAGCCGGGCGGGAGCCAGGTGGAAGTCGGCCTCAACGCCCAGGGCTATTCGGCGCGGGTGCTGTGCGATGTGACCTCCACATCCCAGGCGGGCTCCGAAGTTGTCCTGCACCTCGGCTTCAAGGACCTCACGCCGCCACACCAGGCGTTCATTCGCCAGCTCGTCGCGTGGCTGCTCGAATCGGAGTCGCGCGCTTCCTAACGAGCTTTTGCCCTCACGCGGAGGATCAGGCCGGGCGCAGCAGCGCAGCGTACGTCTGCGGCTGGCGGTCGTTCAAGACGTTCGTGCCGGGCGCCATGTCCTTCGCCCGCGAAAGTGCGCGGTTCACCTGGGCCGTCATCGCTATCCCTGAACCGCTCGGCACGACCGTCGCAATCCCACCATTCGGGGTGGCGACCATGCCACCGCCTTCCCAGGCGGCAGCCGTGTAGACGCGGTTCTCGTCGCTTCGCGTCCGGATTAGCGGTTCGAGCATTGGATGGCGGGTGAATACCGGCCATGCGAGGATGTCCGCCCCTGCGAGCATCAAGCCTCGCGCAACCTCGGGCACCAACCCTTCCTCGCCACAAAGGAGACCGACGTTGCCCGCCGCGGTCGGCACGACGGGCGAAGCTAACTCGCCGAGTTGGATGCCGCGGCCGTGGGTCGCTGCGTGCTCGATAGTGGCTTCCGGGGTGATGAGAACAGTCGACTGGTGGGCGGAGCAT
>JBATAT010000562.1:0-1965 GCA_049662005.1 Tepidiformaceae bacterium | reverse complement strand
GATCCGCGTTCGAAGAACAGGAACGGCTCCTTGCCCACCTCCGCGAGTGTCGCTTCGCCTTTCACGGCGAATGGATGCGCCGGTGGGACGACGAGCGTGAGGTCGTCGTTATAGAGATGCAGCGAATCCACTTCAGGATGTTGGCTGAGACGCGTCACGGCGACGTGGATCTCGCCCGCGAGAAGCTTGTCGATCTGGTCTTCGGTTTGCCCCGTCGTCATGTGCACATGGATGCGGGGACGCTGCTTGCGAAACCGCTTCAGCACGGCTGGCAGCACGTAGGTCGCAATCGAAGAACTCGCACCAATGCGCACGTTGCCGATGTCGCCGTGGCGTACGGCTTCGATCGCATCGGTACCTTCCTGCACCGCAGTCAGGGCTCGCTGGGCGTGCGGCATGAACGCATGGCCCGTGTCCGTCAGGGTAACGCTCCGGCCCGTGCGTTCGAACAGGCGGTCGCCGATCTCCCGCTCCAGCGATTGGATGCGCGCGGTCACCGATGGTTGGGTGAGAAAGAGGGACTCGGCCGCGCGGCTGAACGAACGATGATGTGCCACCTGGATGAAGGCTTCGAGCTGGGCGAGTTCCAAGAGTGCTCCTGCCGGGGCTTTCACCCGGGTTGCGTTTGGTTAGCGGAAGAAGTTTGCGTTGATCTCGATGAAGCGGCGTTGATCTTCTGCCAGGTCGTTTTCATCGTGGATGGCATTCACCGGGCAGGCCAGTTCGCAGGCCGCACAGTCGATGCACTGGTCCGGGTTGATGTAGTACTGCTCCGATTCGTCCGTCGTGTGGATGCAATCGACGGGACAAACATCGACGCAGGATGCGTCTTTCACGCCGATGCATGGCTCGGTGATGATATATGGCACGGCGGCACCCCCTCTTACAGCGTATCCGGACGGACACCAAGTTTATACAGAACTACGTCGCCTTCCACTCGCGCCTGGCAGGCGAGCCGGAGACGAGGGTCTTCGATCGACGTTAACCCGCGCTGGCGAACGAGGTTCGTTCGTTCGAACCGCCCCATTTTGCTCAAGCGTCCAACTCCCGAAAGCACATCCATCGCGCAGTTTGTGCATTCGCCGTTGCGGTTGCACCCGGCGGGCCACCAGTAGCCGGCTGCGTTCGCGGCCTCCATCACCGTTTCCTGTTTCGAAGCTTCGAACTCGATATTCAGTGGTTCGACCCGGATTCGAGGCACGGGGCTATTTTGGAAGGGACCTGCTGGATTGTCGATTCGTTCGCGTTTCGCGAGGTTTTGCGGCGAAGTTACGCCGCTCTGACGTTCGTACGCCTCTCCAACGTTTACATGGCACTGGCGCCCCCCGCCGAGGTGTTTGGATGAGGATGTTGGATAGCTGGAGAATCCCGCTGGCCGGTGCTTCGGCCGGTCTTGTACTGGCTGCGGCCACACTGTTCGGAATCGGCTTCGATGGCCACGCCGATGCACTGACGAACTGCACGGTTGCCGATAACAGCATTGATGCCGAGGAGCAGGCCTTCCTCGGGTTGATTAACACCTATCGCGCGCAGAACGGCGTCGGCGCCCTGGCCATGTCCACAAACCTGAACCGCGCGTCGACGTGGATGGCCGCGGACATGGGCGCGAAAAACTACTTCTCGCACACCGATTCGCTTGGCCGTTCACCCTCGACCCGCGCGCAGAATTGCGATTATCCCTCCGGCGCGGGCGAAAACATCGCCGCCGGTACCGTCTGGTCGTCGGCCAGTGCAGTCTTCGACGCCTGGAAGAACTCTTCCGGCCATAACGCCAACATGTTAAACGGCTCCTATCGCCAGATCGGCATCTCCCGTGTCTACACCTCCGGAAGCCAGTACGGCTGGTACTGGGTTACCGATTTCGGTCTCGTTAACGACGGCACGAGCGGCGGAGGTGGCGCGACGGCAACTGCAACGGCCACGGCAACCCGGCCGGCCGCGACCGCGACCCCGACGAGACCCGCA
>JBATAT010000561.1:0-2948 GCA_049662005.1 Tepidiformaceae bacterium | reverse complement strand
GCCACGGAGACGAGGTTGGCCAGGATCGCAGCGGTGACCAGGCCGAGATTCAAGCCGGCAAGAAGGCTGAACGTGGCGGAAAGCGTTCCCCATCCGATGCGGTGCGCGAGAAGCCCGATGACGGCTGCGACGATACCTATGCCGATGGCACTTCGGAAGTATGAGGTGCGTGACGGCGGCCGGAGGGCATCGAGTTCGGAGACGGTTACCGCGCGGAGCCCTTTCGCTTGCATACGCGTAAGAATTGCCGGGAGCGCCTCGGCGGTTTGTGATCGATCCTCGTTGCCGTTGCCATCGGCATCGTGGAGCAGCAAGATCGCGCCTGGGCGCATCGCGGCTACCGAACGCTCGATGATGACGCCAGCCCCCGGACGCGCTGTATCGAAGACGCCCTTGCTCCAACCGACTCCCTGGTAGCCGTGACGCTTCAGCGTCCAGGCGAGCCACGGGCTGCGAAACCCGTGTGGAGCGCGGAAGAGCCTCGGGCGAGGCGCGCCAGCCGAGGCGAGGACGCGCGCGGTTTCGGCGAGCTCGCGAGCAACGGCCTTCGGCGTAGCGAACACGAGGATCCCGTGGCTCCATCCATGGCTGGCGACTTCGTGGCCCTCGTTGGCGATGCGCGAGACGATTTCCGGGTGGAGTTGCGCATGCTTGCCGAGTATGAAGAAGGTCGCGCGCATACCGGCAGTCGCGAGGGCATCGAGGATCTTCGGGGTCGTATCCGGCGAAGGCCCGTCATCGAACGTCAGAGCCATCGCTTGCGTGGAAATGCGTTCGCCCGAAACAACTCTTCCGAAAACGGCGGCATTAGGGCTGAAGCAGCCAACGGCCGTGACCACGATTGCGA
Source organism: Tepidiformaceae bacterium (assembly GCA_049662005.1). Taxonomy (GTDB): domain Bacteria; phylum Chloroflexota; class Dehalococcoidia; order Tepidiformales; family Tepidiformaceae; genus Amarobacter. Next base: position 2,101 of record JBATAT010000561.1, on the reverse strand, counting down.
AAACAACCGCTCCATCCAGGAAGAAGGCCGCCAGGTTCATGCCCATGCTGACGAGCAGCAGGTGGAGGGTTGCGGCCGCCGCGAGCGCCACAGCACCAATGGTCACGAACCACGCGATGGCGGCGTTTCTACGCATCACCGGGGCCCGCGCGCTTCAATGAGATTGGCGTAGTACTGCTCGAGGCGGTTCGCGACGCAGGACCATGCATATTGCGTGACCGCCGTATGCCGGCCGGCTCGCCCCATGCACTCGCGCCGCTGCGGGTCATCGAGAAGGGAGGTAATGCCGTCGGCGAATCCGGTGGCATCTTTTGGATTCGAGATGAACAGGCCCTGGCGGTCGTGTTCCATGACGAGTTGGAAACCGGAGATACGGCTTGCAACAACCGGAACCCCACAACTCATTGCTTCGAGCAAGACCATCCCAAAGGATGCGCGTTCGCATGGAGTACAGAGGACGTCGGCACTGGCGAAATAGCGCGGGCGATCCCAGTTGACCCGGCCCACCCAGGCGATCGAGCCGGCGATATCTTCGGGGACCTGGCGCTGGTAGTGAGTTCGCAAAGGGCCATCGCCGACGACGATGAGACGCACGGTATCGCCGCGTTCTCGCCGGACTTTCGTGAACGCGCGAATCATCGTTTCGAGGCCATTTCGAGGGTCGAACCGCCCGAGATAGAGGATGTTCTGGCGGCCATCGGCGAACTCGGGCAGAGGCTCGGCCAAAGGGCTGAAGTGCTGCTCGTCGATCCCGTTGGGGATGACCGTATATTCGCCGGGGAAGTACGGATCGAGAGATTCGATACAGGCGTCCGAGACGACGATCCTGCCATCAAGCCGGTCGATGGATTTTCGCAAGATTGGCCCCGCGATATTCATGAGCGTTGTCTTTGGGAAAACCGAATGGAAGGTTCCAACAGTGATGGACGTGGATGGGGCAACAAAGGGGACGGCCTGGACGAAGCTCGGGTTGTAGGGAGCATGGGTGTGGATGACGTCGAAGCGGCGCTCGCGGAACAGCTTTTTGAGATGACCGAACATCCGGGGGTGAAAGGTGCTCAGCGTCTGTGCGCCGTTGCCGTAGAACCCGAACGAACGGCCGTACCGGATGATCTCGAAGGGCACGTGATCTTCGGGCGCATGACCCGAGTCGACCACGCGCGGTGCACGTTTGACATTCGCGGCAATCACCGTGACTTCGTGCCCGAGCCGCTGCAGGCCAAGAGCCTGGCCGTGCACGTGCTCGGTAATACCGCCGAGCGACGGGTAATAGTAGTCGGTAACGATGGCTATCCGCATTGCCAAAACCGGGCGTTGGCGCGAAAAAGCGGCTGAGGCGAACGGGCGGTATCCTTCGCTTGATGCTTGCCCGCCCGCTGCTGCTGTTCCGAGATGGTGCGTGGGCCCGATTCCTCCAGGTTTCGCTGCTTTTCCTTCTTTACACGGCGATCTACGAGTTCATCCGTTACCTGGTGGGGCCGGATTCGGCGACGGCGCCACTGAAACACGCCCACGACGTGCTTCGCATCGAGCGTGGCCTCGGCCTCTTCATCGAGCCGAACCTGCAACGGGTGATGTTCGATGTTCCCGGGCTCGAACGACTGACGGTGTGGGCGTACAAGTACGAACACCTCGCCGGTTCGATCCTTTTCCTCGTGTGGTACTTCTTTAAGAGTCCGGCGAAGTTTACGTTCGTTTGGCGCTGGTTCTGGATTGCCCATGCGCTCGCGATAGTGGGGTTCTGGCTGTTCCCGCTGGCACCGCCGCGGCTGGTCCCGGAACTTGGCCTGATCGACCCGTCGGCGGTCGCGCTGGCGAACACCCCTGGTTGGGCACTCTTCGATCACATTCGCAACGAATACGCCGCGATGCCATCGCTGCATGTCGGCTATCCGCTCCTCTTCGCGACCGTGATCTGGTTCGAGTTCCCGGGAACGCGGCTCCGGTGGCTTGCCTGGCTCTGGCCCGCGGGAATGGCCTTCGTGGTGATGGCGACGGCGAACCACTACTGGCTCGACGCGGTAGGCGGCGCCTTCGTGATTGCGATTTCGGCGTACCTGGCGCAACGGCTGTTCGGGACGCTCACAACTCCCTGGAAGGC
>JBATAT010000560.1:0-2723 GCA_049662005.1 Tepidiformaceae bacterium | reverse complement strand
CCGGGCGTGACGCTCCATCGCTTCTGCGGTTCGGCCCAGCAGGCCGTGAACATGGCCGCGATGGGTGTGCTTTCGGGCCAGCAAGACCTCGTGGTCGCTGGCGGTATCGAATCGATGTCGCGCCCGGCGAACCTGAGTGTCGATGGCTTCACCGCGAACAACGCCCACCTCTACGAGCAGTACCCGCTCGTGCCCCAGGGCATCTCGGCCGACCTCATCGCCACGATCGAGGGCTTCACGCGTGAGCAATGCGACGCCGTGGGGGTCGAAAGCCAGCGGCGCGCAGCCGCAGCGATCGACGCGGGCCGTTTCAAGCGCAGTGTCGTGCCCATCTATAACGATGACGGCACGCTCGCTCTGGACCACGACGAACATCCGCGTCCGGGTACCACCATGGAGAGCCTGGCCGGGCTCAACCCGTCCTTCGCGAAGATGGGCGTGATGACGCCGCCGAACGACACGCGCACCTACGACGAGATCTGCATGGCCGTGTACCCGCAGGTGAAGCAGATGAACCACGTCCACCACGCGGGGAACTCCTCGGGCGTGGTCGATGGCGCGAGCGCGCTGCTGATTGCCTCACCGGAGTACGCGAAGTCGCACGGGCTGAAGCCACGCGGGCGCATCGTGCAAACAGCGACCGCCGGCAGCGAACCGGTGATCATGCTCACCGCGCCCGCCCCTGCGACGCAGATGGTGCTGAAGAAGGCCGGCATGTCGAAGGCAGACATCGACCTGTTCGAGATCAACGAGGCTTTCGCCGCAGTTGTGCTCAAGTGGCAGAAAGAAATGGATATCGACAACGAGCGACTGAACGTGAACGGGGGCGCCATCGCCCTCGGTCACCCGATCGGGGCGACGGGCGGGATGCTCATCGAGACGGCGCTCGACGAACTCGAACGGCGGAACAAGTCGACGGCGCTGATCGCGATGTGCACGGGCGGTGGCATGGGCACGGCGACGATCATCGAGCGAGTGTAGGAGGGACGGAGACACGGCCCTCACCCCCGGCCCCTCTCTCTGTAGGTTTTGGTTGCCAGGCAGATGTCTGGTACCACATCGGGAGCGCAGGTAGAGCGTTTCACTGACCCAAGCCCCTCCTGGCTTCGTGCCTTTCGGGAGACTTGTCGTGGCTCTACCGGCTCCCGGGTCTGACCTGATAGGAGCCTGTTTATTGGCTGTAGAGAGAGGCGTCGACCCGGGAGCCTGCGTGACACTTTAGCAGGAGTACGCAGATGGTTTGGGTTGGGGTCGATGCTCATAAGAAGGTCGTTGTCGCCGTTGCTGTGGATGAGACGGGCCAGGTCAGTTCACGCTTTGATGGTGGCAATACACCTCGCGATTGGCAGCGTTTCTCGGACTGGTTGGGCGAACTGGATGAAGTCGTCAGTGTTGGTATCGAGGGCGCCTACAGCTACGGGCGAGGCCTGGCGCAGTGGCTGGTTGGCTCCGGGCTCACCGTCTACGACATCAATCCGCGCTGGACGGCCGCCTATCGGCGTACCGCTCGCCGCCAGCACAAGACAGACCCACTTGATGCCAGGGCTGTCGCGCTCGTCGTCTTGCGTGACCGGCGCGACTTGCCCCAGGTCCTCGCTGACGATATCTCCTCCGTCTTGCAGTTGCTCGTCGCTGAGCGTGACTCCGCCCTCGCCGAGTCCGTGCGGCTCCGCAATCAGCTTCATGTCCACTTCTTCCAGCTTTCCCTTGAAGCCGGCACGATTCACTCCGCAGTTGGACTGCGCAAGCTCCTGGCCCAGCTCCCCGAGCCTCGCTCAGCGCTCGATGATCGTCGGATCGAGGTCATCAAGCGGCTGTCTGAGCGTTGTTTCCTTGCCTTTGCTGAGGTCGCGCGCTACGCCGCCGAGATCGAGGCCCTGGCCAAGGAGCACTTCGCGCCGCTCACCCGCATTCATGGTGTCGGACTGCTCACCGCCGGTGTCATCGCCAGCCAGCTTGGGCCTGGTTCGCGTTTCCTTTCCGAGGCCCAGGTGGCCGCCTACGCCGGGGTGGCTCCGCTTGAAGCTTCGTCCGCCGGGCATACCCGCCACCGTCTCAATCGCTCGGGCAACCGCAAACTGAATGCGGCCATCTACTTCATCGCTCTCAGTCAACTCCGCTCGCCCTCCTCATCCGGCCGTGCCTACATCGACAAACGCCGCGCCCAGGGCAAGACCCTGCGCGAGGCCCTCCGCGCCCTCAAGCGCTTCATCGCTCGCGCTATCTTCCAGGCTTGGAGAGAGTGTCTCTCGCCTCAATCGGCTCCTGTTCAACTGGTCAGTTGAACATAGGAGCGTCTCCCAAGCTTGGGAGAAGGGGGCTTCAGTCGCCATAGCGGTCGCCGACCAGCACATCGTGCCACCGTGTCTGTGCGAGCTCGTCGAGGCCGAGCCATTCCGCGAGGACTTCCGCGTTGTGTTCGCCTTTCCATGGGGCCGGGCCGCGCACTCCGCTTTGGGCGGCGGAAAACCGATAGGGCGATTGCACAATGGGCCGAGTGCCGCCAGCGCGGTCGTTGACGGCGACGATTGAACCGCGATGCTGAACCGTGAGCTGGTTGTGGGGGACATCTTCGCTGCGGCGAACGTTTCCCCATGCGATGTTGAAGCCGTCGAGGATAGCGGTCAGGGCCGCACGGTCGGGCAGCGATTGGATATGTTCCTGGACAACACGGTGACGGGTTTCGCTTTTCTCCGCGACGGATGCGCCGGGCAGCGACGGAT
>JBATAT010000559.1:0-4918 GCA_049662005.1 Tepidiformaceae bacterium | reverse complement strand
TGGGGAACCGCCTGGTTATTCGAATGTTACGGGGTCGTCCGGCGGCCGATTGCGGTTGCGCCCCGGCCGGAAGAGGAACGCCAGCCAGGCAATCCCCAGGACGATCAGCACACCACCGATGACCATGCCTGCGATCGCAAACCCACGCACGTAGGGAAAGCGCGCCCCGAATCGAACATCCACGTCGACGCCCGCGCTTCCGTCCGCGTTCATAATGATCGCCCGCCACGGCCCCGGCTCGATCGTCCAAATCACTTCCTGGTGGCCCGGACCACTTGCTACCGCGACGAACAGGCCCTCATCTGGGGAGCCCAAATCGTTCCGGCCGCCACGAGCGACGCCGCGATAGTCGAACGGGTTGAACTGGAGGCTATCCACGATTTCATAGCTGCCGGTCACGACGAGCGCCTGGATCGCATCGGCCGAGCCCACGGCGACGAGCACATCGCCACCGTCGCTGCGTTCGGCTTCGAAGCGCAGGCGAACCTTGCCGCCAGCACGGCCCTCTTCGATCTCTTTTTCGGTGACTTCCCGGAACTGCGCGGTGTTCGTCACCAGTGCCGCAGTGTCCGTGCTCATGTGTCCGCTGCCGTTAATGAATCCGCCGCCATCGAGCGCGCGATAGGTGACAGCCGAAGGAACCGCACAGGCGCCACCGCCGATAACAAGCAAGACCGCGATGATAATGAACAGGATCCGCACGACCACCTATTCTGGCCCGAACCGCGGAAACGTGCTCAATCGCTGGAGCTGTGATTCGCCACCATCAGCCTCGAACCGAATCGGCGCCGGCCGCCCTGCGCCAGTTGCATCACGCTACTGACGCGGAATAGAGTTCCCTGTCACCCTGGAGGAACCTCATGACTATGCCCGCCGAAGAATCCGCCCGTATCCGCAGCTACCTCATCGCCCAGGCCGCCAAGCTGAGCATTCCCGACCTCGTCCAGAAAGTGCGGGACGATTCGGCCGCGCTGGAAGCCGCCGGCGCATCCGTGCCGGCCGCGCGATTCAGCGAACGTCCGGCGGAAGGCGAGTGGTCGGCTGCGGAAGTCTGGACCCACGTCCTCCAGATGAGCGAGCACGGCGCAGCGTCGATCACCGGGATCCTCGACGCTGGGAAGCTCCCGGAACGGGCGCGAGATGAGATTTCCGGCGAAACTCGTGCGGGCTTAGGCACCTCTACGGACTACTGGAACGCCTACCTCGCCATCCGCAACCCGCTCTACCAGCGCGTCGCGAATGCAGCCGGCGATGAGCATCTCGAGGTGAAGATCAACCACCCGGAGTTTGGTGATTTCAGCTGGCGGGAGTGGTTCCTCTTCATGCGAGTCCACGACCTGGACCACATGCGCCAGCTCCAATCGATTGCCGCCGCCTTCGCCTGAAACCCGGAAATAGTTCGCTGGTCGAACCGGGGTTATACTCGTGCGAGTGACAGACTCATCCGTTCCCGCCGTTATTTTTACCGATGTCGTGAAGAGCTTCGGGAAGAATGTGGTCCTCAAGAACGTGAGCGAGGTGGTTGGCCAGGGTGAGACCGTCGTTATCATCGGCCCCTCTGGTTCCGGCAAGAGCACCCTCCTGCGCACGGTCAACCGTCTCGAGACGATCGATTCCGGCAGCGTTATCGTGAACGGCATCTCGGTTCACGCCAAAGAAACCGATGTGAATGCACTCCGTTCGCATGTCGGCATGGTCCAGCAATCGTTCAACCTCTTTCCCCAGATGACGGTGCTGGACAACATCACGCTCGGCCCGCGGAAAGTCCGGGGCGAAAGCCGGAAGGTCGCCGAAGACCGCGCACACGCCTTGCTCACTCGCGTTGGTATCCCGGAAAAGGCCGATTCGTACCCGGCACAGCTCTCGGGCGGGCAACAACAGCGTGTCGCAATCGCCCGGGCGCTCGCCATGGAACCCGAAGTCATGCTTTTCGATGAGCCGACGAGCGCGCTCGATCCGGAAATGATCAAGGAAGTCCTCGACGTGATGCGGGACCTTGCAACGGAAGGGATGACGATGCTCGTGGTGAGCCACGAGATGGGCTTCGCGCGCGAAGCCGCCCATCGTGTGTTCTTCATGGACGATGGACGAATCGTGGAATCCGGCAAGCCAGCTGATGTCTTCGAACGCCCAACAAACGAGCGCACCCAGCGCTTCCTCGGGCGAATTCTCGTTCACTAACCCTGCGGCGGCACTCTGTGCCCAACCGCTTCGACCCCGGGGCGACAAGAATGCCCCACCAATCAGGAGGACATGGTTGAACAAATACTCGAAGTTCCTGTTCCTGTTGCTGGCAATGGTCAGCACCATGGCACTCATCGCCGCGTGTGGAGACGACGACGACGATGACGACGACGGCGGAAGCACCACCGATACCCCGACCTTCACGGCCGATTCCACGATGGGCAAAATCGCTGCCGCGAAGAAGCTCACTGTCGGCGTGAAGTTCGATCAGCCGGGCTTCGGCCTCAAGGATCCTGCCAGTGGCAAGGTCGATGGCTTCGATATCGCCATCGCCAAGGAAATCGGCAAGGCCCTCGGCCTCAGCGAAGACCAGATTGAATTCACGGAGGCCGTTTCGGCCAACCGCATCCCCTTCCTCCAGGAAGACAAGGTCGATCTCGTCATCGCGACGATGACGATCAACGCCGACCGCAAGAAGCAGATCGACTTCTCACGGCCCTACTACCTGGCCGGCCAGTCGATCCTCGTGAAGAAGGACAACACCACCATCAAGTCGGTCGACGACCTGAACGGCAAGAAAGTCTGCTCCGTCCAGGGTTCGACTTCCGAGAAGAACGTCCAGGCGAAGGCGCCCCAGGCTGAACTGCTCTCCCTTACGGGCTACGCCGCCTGCGTGAGTTCGCTGAAGGACGGCCGTGTCGAAGCGGTTTCGACGGACGACATCATCCTCGCCGGCTTCGCTGCCGCCGATAACACCCTGAAGCTCGTCGGTGGCCAGTTCACCGAAGAGCCGTACGGCATTGGCATCAAGCAGGGCAAGACCGACATGGTCGAGTTCGTCGATACGCTCATCGCGGACTGGTTCAAGGACGGCACCTGGGACAAGATCTACAACAAGTACCTCGGCGACGTGGAAGGCCTGCCTTCGGCCGCTGACGCACGCGCCAAGATCCCCGCAACCAACTAAGACCAGGTTCCCTCACCCCAACCCGCCCTCTATTCATGGATAGAGGGCGGGAGTAAGGATCCCTTTTGGGCCTTCAGGCTCTCCTCATCTGGGGCTACCTTCTTCTAGCGCTACCCCTCTGGGCAGCGCTAGAAGTCGTCGAGGCCAGGTCGGGCAAACGCAAGGAGTGGTGGCCCGTCGCCATCTGGGCCGTGCGCGTCGTCGCGCTCACCGGTGTCGCCTGGGTCGCCTGGGTCGTCACCTATGGCGGACGCGATTTCTGGCACGACATCTGGCAACAGCTGAAGCTGCACTACCCCGAACTCCTGCGCGGCTACCGGATGACCATCATCCTGACGCTCCTCTCGTTCGTCTTGTCCATGATGATCGGTGGTGTACTCGCGCTGCTACGGACGGCTGACTTCCGCGCCCTGCGGTTCATTGGGACGGCTTACGTCGAGTGGTTCCGCAACACGCCCCTGCTGGTTCAGCTCTTCTTTCTCTTCTTCGCCCTTCCGAAGCTCGAATTGCCAGTCTTCGGACGGCCCGATTGGTTCTTGTTGTCGCCGTTCAAGGCGGGCCTGATTGGCCTGACGATGTACACGGCAGCCTATACCGCCGAAGCGCTGCGCAGCGGCCTCCTTTCGATCGATAAGGGCCAGACGGAGGCCGCGCGCTCGATCGGCCTCAACTACGTCCAGACTCGCTTTTATGTGGTCGCTCCGCAGGCATTGCGCGTGGCCGTGCCCCTGCTGACGAGCATCTTCAGCGCGCTCTTCCGCAACAGCGCCCTCGTTTCAGCGATCGGCGTGACCGAACTCCTGCAGACGGCCGACAACATCCAACAGAACAACTTCCAGACCTTCGAACTCTTCACCCTCGCAGGCGTCCTCTACCTTTCGCTGACGTTGCCGTTGGCCTATGCATCGAACCGGCTCGAACGCCGGGTGGCGAGGGCTCGCTAATGGACGCACTCTGGGGCAGCTTGCTCGACCTTCTGCCGGGCGACTGGGATCCGTTCAAGTTCTGGTTCATCTGGAAATTCTTGCTCATCGGTCTCCGCACGAGCGTGCAGATCGCAGTTGTCGCGATCGCCTTGAGCCTGGTCGTCGGCATCCTGATGTCGGTCGGCCGCCTCTCGCCGATCCCCATCGTCCGCGTCCTGGCCACAACCTACGTCGAAACGTTCCGGGCGACCCCGTTGCTCCTGCTCATTTTCTTCGTGTTTTTCGGCGCTGGCCGGGTCAACACGTCCGGGGCGATGGACATCCCCATCCTCAACTGGTTCGTTGACGACCGATCTGGCGACCTGACACCGCAGGCCTCGGCGATCCTCGCACTCACGCTCTACAACAGCGCGGTAGTGGCGGAGGTGATGCGGGCCGGCATCCTTTCGATTTCCAAGGGCATTATCGAGGCGAGCCGGTCCCTCGGCCTCAGCTACATGCAGTCGATGCGGTTCGTTGCAGTGCCGATGGCACTTCGCCGAATGTCGCCCGGGATCGTCAGCCAGCTCATCACGCTCTACAAGGACACCTCGCTTGGCGCGCTTATCGCTCTGGAGGAACTGCTGCGCAAGGGCAAGCTTCTCTACGAAAACCCCACGTATTCAAACTCGACGGTCGAAATCCTGTTTGTCGTCGCGCTCATGTACTTCATTCCGAACTACCTTCTCTCGCTCTATGCGGCCCGGCTCGAACAGGGCCCAGAGACGCGCGGCGACCACCGCGCCCCCATCTTGACCGGTGAGATCACCACCCCCTGACGTTGGAGGAGCCGGGCGTATGC
>JBATAT010000558.1:0-6660 GCA_049662005.1 Tepidiformaceae bacterium | reverse complement strand
GCATTCGTTCGGTCAGGTAAGGATGCAGCCGGACGCGTTCCATCTCAGCCTGGTTCAACGAACCGCGCTTGTCCCAGATTGAATTCGAGACGCCGAGGCGGCCGAGGTCGTGCAGCAGCGCCGCCCGGCGCAACTGGGAGACGTCGGCTTCGGCGAGCCCCAAAATCCGGGCCCCTTCCACGCAAAGCGTTGCAACCGCGCGGGAATGTCCAATTGTCCCTGGTGACTTGAGGTCCGCGAAGTCGGCGATAGCCTCACACGCATCGTCAAATTCCTCGTCCGAGAGTTCTTTGCCCAGCGCGGGCTCGGCATCGATCACGGCTGCCCATGTCTCCAGTGCGCTCAAGCCCGCGAAGACTGGTTCGAACTCCCGGCAGAACAGGTCGACGATCGCTGGATCGAACTGCTTGCCCCGGCGTTCACGCGCCACCGCCAACGCCCGTTCAACCCCCTGGGTGCGTTCGAACACCTCCACCACATCGGCCAGGTTGACGATGCGCGATGCCCGGCTTATCTGCTCGCCTTTCAAGCCAAACGCTCCGCGTCCGTCCCATCGCTCGTAACTTTCGCGAAGGCTTGCCCTCACGTCTTCGCCGAGTCCGAGGCTCGCCGCAAGTTGATCCGTCGCGAGGTAGTGATTCATAGCGATGGCATCGAAGTCACGTCGCCCGGCGCCAAGAAACTCGATTCCGATCTTTGCCCGGTGGATCAATGGCCGGCCATTACCACCGATGTACTTGGCGGCAAACGCGACCATGTCTGTTTTGCTGGAATAGTCGCTCACCAGCATGTCCGATCTCAGGCGAATGTCGTCACCGAACCACTTCGCCTGCTCATAGGCGTCGGTGTGGCAACCCACCCACGCGAGCAACCCGGAGTAGTAGAGGACGACGCGCTCCTCCTGGCCCATTTCGACGAAATCCGCGAGGCGGAGAGCAATGAGGCACTGGCGGATGACGTGCTCCATCGGCTGCCCGAAGCCAAGGTCGGTGCCCAACGAAAGCAGCGCCACCAGCTCCGAACGACGAACGGGCGCTGGCGAACCAATCAATCCCATCTGCCGATTCTACGGGCTCTCGGCAGTGCACTGTCGCGCGGTCAGTTCGGACAGTCACCAGCTGACGGCGGAGTAGATCTCCTTCAGAAACCGGCTTGGCCGCCTCGCCAGCAGTTCGGTGTGGTCGAATCCGGCGGAAGCCGCCAGCCGCTGCCATGCCGAATACGCCACGGGATGCGGCACGGCCCAGTTCCCCCGCTCGATGTTGTACTCGACGATCACGATTCGACCGCCCGGCTTGAGGTAGCCCCGAACGTGCCGAACGACCGCTCCCGCGTCGCGCTGAAAGTGCAGCGAATTCGCCATCACAATCCCATCGAGTTCCGGGAGTGCGAGTGCCGACGTGAAGTCAGCCTCGTCGTACTGAACGCGAAGCAGCGGGAACCGTTCGCGCATCGCGCGTGCGTTCGCCCGAAGCGCACCAGCATCACGATCGATCGCATAGATACTGCCTGACGGCCCGAGAACCTCGGCGAGGGCGAGCGTGAATGCACCACCACCCGCACCGAAGTCACCCCAGGCCGAGCCAGTGATGCCGTCACGGATCAGGTCTACATGGTCCCCGTGGTCCATCGGGTCGGCCGCTACTCCTTCAAGCTCGGGATAGGCCCAGCGGCCCGGCCCACGGCAGCCGCCGCAGTCGCTGCCTCTTCGAACCAGCTGTTCGGCCGGCCGGGAAGGTCGGTCAGGCGGAACGCCTGCTTTGTTCCGGCGATGCCACCGGGCTGGATTTCAGCGAGTTCGGCGGCAAGCGTCCTGGCCGCTTCGAGCACCTTGCTATCCGCAACTACGTCGTGCGCGATACCCAGTCGCAGCAGTTCGGGCCCGGGAATACGCCGCCCCAGCAGCATCACCCGGCGCGCCATGCCATCGCCGTAGCGCATCCGCAGCCAGGCGAGGTTCATCGGCGCAGGGCGTCCCTGGCGCACCTCGCCAACCTGCAAGAACGCGGTTTCGCCCGCAACAATAAAGTCGGCGCCCAGTGCGAGCGCCGAACCCGCGTTGATCGCGTAGCCCTCGAGAGCGACCACAATCGCCTTATCGCACGCATAAAGCCGTTCGTGGACGCCGCGCCAGGCTGACTGGAAGCCCGGCAGCCACTCCGGTCTCGGGTCGGCATTGAACTCCTTGAGGTCGAGACCGGAGCAAAACACACCGGAAGCGCCGTGGATCAGGATGGCCCGCACCTCCGGATCGGCGCCGCATTCGTCGATCGCTGCCTGGAGGCCAAGTGCCAGCGGACCCGTAATCGCGTTCTTCCGCTCCGGGCGATTCAAGACGATCTGGGCCACATGCCCGGAACGTTCGATCAGTACCTGTTCAGTTGTCATCGTCGTACCCTTCTTGCGAAGGGAGCGCCTTCGCTGTCCTGCGATTCTCTCCCGTCTGCAACGAAAGTCACAACTTCCGGAAAGCGAGACCCCTATGCACCTCATCCTTACCGACGCCGCGCCAATTCCCTGGGCGCTTGCGGGCCTCGCCATTGGCGCCATCACGCTGACGCTTCTCTACGTTGGCAACCGGCGCCTCGGCGTTTCCACGGGCTTCGAAAATATCTGCTCCCTCGTGGTCCACACGCCCTACTTCACCCGTGAAGCACTCACTTCATCGAACAACTGGCGGCTGCCGCTGCTGGGCGGCCTTGTTCTCGGTGGTGTCATTTCCGCCGCCATGGCCGGTGGATGGAACACCACCTGGGCGCTGGGCATGTTTGATTCCGAAATCGGCTGGGGAAATGGTGGCAAGCTCATCTGGATGTTCGTCGGTGGGCTCTTCGTCGGTTTCGGCACTCGCCTCGCTGGTGGCTGCACCAGCGGCCACGGCATTTTCGGTATGTCGAACCTTGAACTCCCAAGCATCATCTCAACCGTCAGCTTTATGGCCGCCGGCATCGTCACCACCAACATCATCTACCGGGTGATCCTGTGAACCGGACACGACTGATGCTGTTCTTCTACCTCGGCCTCGGAACCATCTTCGGGCTGGTCCTCAGCCGTTCGGGCGCCGCCGACTACAACTTCATCCAGAGAATGTTCCTCTTCGAGGAGTTCCAGCTCTACGGCATCATCGGCACCGCCGTGGCGGTCACTGCTCCAGGCCTCTACCTGCTCAAGCGCTACGGCAAGACGGCCAGCGGCCAGGCCATCCGCTTCGACCCCAAGCCGGGCCATCGTGGCAACCTCTACGGTGGCATCCTCTTCGGCATCGGCTGGTCAATCACCGGCATGTGCCCCGGACCAATCCTCGTAAACATCGGCGAAGGGAAGGTCTACGCGCTTGCCGCACTGGCCGGAACGCTTGTCGGTGCCGGCGGATTCGGCGTCCTCTATCCTCGCCTCCAGGCAGCGTTCCGCCTCCCACCGCTCCAGGTCGGTACCGGGGAAGGATAGGCTCGCCGCATCTTCTCCACGGCGTGCCGATTCAAGCTATCATCGAAGGGATACCAGCACCCGAGGGGCCTCCACCGTGGCAAAAACGAAGCCAACCAGCAAGAAGAACGTGAACCCCGGGTTCAAGGGCGGCGGTGGGCCGCCCCCGCCCAAGGGCACGCCACGCGGCAACGCCCCCGGCGGCCAAAAGTCGATTAAGCCGAAGGCGAAGTAGCCGCGGCGCTACGCTCTCACCAGATCTCAGGTGCCCATGGCTGCGGGTTCCACGCGAACATCGCATCGGCCCGCGCCACGGCTTCCGCCGAACCTTCGATGCGGCCCGCGCGAGCGAGTTGGTACGCGCGCACTCCCCCGAGGTAGAGCGCCCCGAGCTCGTTCACCGACGTCGTAAGATCTGGTTCGCGGGTGGTTTCATAACACTGCGCACCCGTCGGTCCACCTTGCAACAGGTAGCGCCCGGCATTCCACGGACAGAACTCGTCTCGGAGTTCGATCGTCAGTTCACCACTCGTCGCATAGAGTCGTGAAGAAAGCGCCCGCGGTGTATCGACAATTCGCACCCAGAGCGTGTCTGAGGGCCGGCGGATGAGGCGGCGCGGGTCCGCGAGCATGGCAGAGAGCGGCTCATCCACTGGCCGCCACTCGGCGCTGATTGTCTGGATCAGGTCGACGCCGAAAATGTGCTGCCAGAGCGCCGAATAGGCCGCGTCTGTCGTTGCCAGCAACGATTCCAACGAGAGCACGCTCGCCGAGTTTCCCTGCTCCCACGCCTCCTTCACCCGGTAGCGCGCGAAGCCGAACGGCTTACCGCCCTCCTCGTACTGGATGTCCATCAGCGAGCTGTAGCCAGCGGGTGGCGGGAAGGGCGGGTCGCGCAGGACACGGTTTTCCCACCAGGCAGGCGTCCGGTTGTGCATGCCCGGGAACGTTCGCCGTGCGTCGTCCCAGATTGCTGGCCAGGCGGCCAGCGCTTCGTCTCGCCCGATGTAGCGCGTTCGCCCGGAGAATTCGGGAGCCCAACGCAGGCCGGTGTGCGCTCGCTCGATTGTCAGTTCCTGGCCCTCGGCCGCCAGCCCATACCCAAACCTTCCGTAGATGAGCGACTCAGAAGCCCAGAGCGCGGCGATCGGCTCCCCACGATCACGCACCTGGTCCAGCTGGTAGCGCATCATCGCCGTCAGCACACCCCGCCGCCGGTGGCTTGGCAACACCGAGACCCAGGTGAGGCCCCCGCAGGGTACGAATCCGCCCGGTGTCGTCATCTCGAATGTCCACGTCCCAGCGGTCCCGCAAACCTGGTCGCCGTCCCAGACGGAGATCGAACGGTCGAGGTCCGCGTACTTCAGGGAGCGGGCGATGCTCTCATCCGGCCGCGGGTCGTGCCCGAAGCCAATCGCGTTCGTTCGGAAGAATGCCGGCGCCTCTTCGGGCGTGATCGGTCGAATCGGAAAGTCCACAACTACGCTCCTCGGGTGAGACGCCAGATACTACAACGCTGAACGGAAAAGGCCCTTCATTTCGGAAGGGCCTTTGCGTTGCTGCGATGAATCGAACTTACTCGATGTCGACGGTTGCGCCGGCTTCGGTCAGCTTCGCCTTGATGGTCTCGGCCTCTTCTTTGCCGATGCCTTCCTTCACTTTCGCGGGGGCGGCCTCAACGAGATCCTTGGCTTCCTTCAGTCCGAGGCCGCTAACGACCTCGCGGATCGCCTTGATGACGTTGATCTTGTTGTCGCCGAAGCTCTTCAGAACGACGTTGAATTCGGTCTTCTCTTCCTCAGCGACGGCAGCCGCCGGGGCAGCGGCGCCCGCGCCAGCCATCATCATCGGCGCAGCGGCGGTGATGCCAAACTCTTCTTCGATCGCCTTGTTCAGGTCGCGGAGTTCGAGCAGGGTCATGCCCTTAATAATTTCGAGTGCTTCTTCGATCTTTGCCATGGTGTTCTCCTCTGGTTACGCAACGCTCACACGCTGCGCTGTGGTTCGAAAGGGTGCCGGCCTAGCCGGCCGCCTCGAGCTGGTTTGCGCGTGCTTCGACAAGCCCGGAGAAGTTCCGGATGGTCGATTGCAGCAGTCCGGCGAAGTTGTAGAGCGGCCCCTGCAGCTTGGCCACGACGTCCGCGATCATCTGGTCCTTCGATGGCATGCTCGCGAGGCTTTCGACCTCTTCGCGCGTGAGCACCTTGCCCTCGAGCCAACCGCCGTGGATTTCGATGGTCAACCGCTTTGCGCGCAGGTGCTCGGTCAGCGCCTTCACCGGTGCGATCGGGTCTTCGAAACCCATCGCCAGGGCTGTCGGCCCCTGTACGATTTCGGCCATGTTGTCGCGGCCAGCGGCCTTGGCGGCCATAGCTGCGAGCGTGTTCTTGACGATCTTCACTTCTGCTCCGGCCGGGCGCAGGGCGCGGCGAAGCTCGGTGATCTGGGCGACGGAGAGCCCACGATAGTCAGCGCTGATGGCGATCGAGGCCCGCTCCATGCGGTCCTTGATTTCTGCCAGCATTTCGACTTTCCGTGGAGTCGGCATAGCCACCTCCCGATAGCGAATGGTCCTTCCGAGGAAGAACGGGCGTCCGAGCCGGAAACCAAAAATCCCTGCGCAATGGCAGGGACGGAACCATCCTCCCGGGGAAGGACGGAATCACTGCCTCGGCAGGCGCCTCTCGGCATTACCCCTCTCCCTCCGTGGAGGGAATCGCATAGGGACCTGCGGTCTCTGGCTCTTAAGTTGTCGTGTACGAAGGTATCAGGTTTCGGGATTCAGGGAAATTAGGGTGTGATGGGGCCGACCCTCGAGTCCATTGCTCCAGGCGGCCTTGTAAACGGTTCGTGCTCTTTGCGTCGCGCCCGCCGCTCAGTCCGGATAGCTACCGCCCGGTACTTCTTTGACATATGGAACCGATTCGCCTCCGGCCACTGTTGGGAACGCAAGTGGGGACGGGAGTCCGCGGCCCGAACTGTCCTGCGATGATCCCAGTTGTCTCATCGAATGTGAACTGCCCGCACCCGGTCCAGAGGCCAAGTCCGCCGTAGACCCAATCGGCGGCCCCACATGCCACCGAATTGGTGCGAGCGACGCCGGCGACTTGTTCGGCTGAGTAGCGCGGCGCGTCGATGGTCGGCGAGAGAGCCGACTCTGGCTTGTTACCCCCACAATTCGAAGTCGCACCTGTGATTAGCAATGTCAAACCGATGACGATCTTCGTCCGACAC
>JBATAT010000557.1:0-3478 GCA_049662005.1 Tepidiformaceae bacterium | reverse complement strand
ACGGAGAGGTCGTCGGGGATGTCGACCTGCACCCCGCCCACCGCATCGACCAGCTTCTCGACACCCTTGAAATCGAGGATGACATAGTGGTCGATATCGATGCCGAAGTTGGCCTTCATGTCGAGTTCGAGCTGGGTGGTACCGGCGGCAACCGTCTTGCCATTGCGCACGCCCACACCGTAGGACGTGTTGATCCGATCTTCGTACGTGAAGTCCTTCGTATGAATGTCGATCAACATGTCGCGCGGGAAGCTGAGCACGGCACTGGTTTTTGCCACCGGATCGATCGTTGCGACCATGATCGTATCAGTCAGGTAACCGGCATTTTCGTCGTCTGGAATCGGCAGCGGCTGGCCGTCGTCGCCGAACGCCGGGCGCCTGTCCACACCGAGCACGAGAAGATTGATGCGCTTGTTGAAGACGCTCGTGTCGGAGGGCGCCTTGATCGGTACAAACGGGGCGTCGAGCTTTGCCAGCGGGCGAATGATTCCCAGCGACGTCAGGTCTTTGCCGGGAAAGAGCGCCGGGGTGACGCGCGCGAGCAGGGCGATGCTGGAATAGGTGGATGAGAGTCCAAACGCGACGAGCGCGAGCACAAAAAGAAGCCGCTGAACCCTGGAGATGCTCGAAGCACGCGCGCGCGCCTTCGCCCGCCGCCGGTTTACCGGGAACGCGAGGGTCGACTCTTCGACGCGAGTGGCCACAGATTCCAAACTATGAGGGGCGGGTGCTCAGCGTCAATAAACTTGCGAACATTCGCGGTCGAGACGGTAACGGGGCGGTCAACTCGCGCCGGGGATGACGAAGTCCGCACCGACGACAACACTGATGTCGGGCGTTACCAGGTCATTCGCCGGCACCAGCTCGGTCTCGACCGCACCCGCGCCGAGCTTGAGCCATTTGGCGATGTCCTGGGCGGCCTTTTGCTGGTCCGCTCGGTGAAGGATCACGCGTGTTTTCGGCTGCGCCGGGAGGTCTTCGCCATACGAGACCGTGACCAGGCCCTGCGAATAGACGAGGTAGCGGCCCAGTGCCGCCGTGCGCGAGTTCCCCATCGCCGGGTCGCCGAAGGCGTTGTGCAGTTCGACCACCGCATCGGCGTACCGCGTGACCGGGAAGGCGCGCGAAAGCCAGTACTGGACGTTCTCCGAATTCCACTTCAGGACCGCGGCGCCGTCGTCCATGGTGAACGGGATCATCGTGGGCACATCATCCACGGGGTCGCCGAGGGAATAGAAGACCATGCTGCCGTTCGTGCGGCGAATGAGGTCGCCGAGGCCCGGCATGGCTGCGCGGGGGACATCGGTCTTCACGAAGGCGTTGTAGGCATCCCAGAGTTCGAGCATGTTCCGGCCGACGAGACCGCTCGCGAAGGTCTTATCGACCGCTGCCTTGACCACGAGTTGCTGGCGCTTAATCCGGTAGAGGTCGCTATCGCCTTCGCGATTTCGTCCGAAGGCAACCGCGTGGTATCCATCGAGTTCGTTGACGCCGGTGGGAAAGCTCACGTACTGGGCATGGCGGTCATCGTCGCTGTAGTTCCAATCGTAGATGGAGAGATCCTCGGGGATATCGACGCTGACGCCGCCGAGCGCGTTGACGAGCCCTTCGACGCCCTTGAAATCGACGATCACCGAGTAGTCGATGTCGATGCCGAAGTCTTCCTCGAGATCACGCTCGACCTGGGCGATGCCCGCATTGCGCCCTTTTCCATCGATGACCCCGGTCTGGTACGAGCGGTTGATTCGCCCCTCGAAACTGCCGCCGTTGGACCGGTTGATCTTGATGAGCATGTCGCGCGGGAAGCTCAGGAGCGTCGTTTTCTTCGTCACCGGGTCCAGCGACATCACCATCACGACGTCGGTGAGGTAGGTCCCTGTTTCGTCTTCCTGGAATTCCTGCTGTGGCCGCTTATCGATGCCGAGCACGAGGACATGGATCGGGTCGTTGAACGAACCGGTGGCCGAAGCTTCGGGGACGCTGACCACGCTGTTAAGGAGTGAGACGACACCGACGTTGTTGAGTGAGCGGCCGGGGAAGAGCGCCGGAGTCACCCGCGCGAGCATGGCGACACCGGTGTAACTCGCTGCAAGGAAGAGGGTGATGAGGGCGAATGCATAGAGGGCGCGCTGGCTTCCGGTTGCTAATCTCGGAGCCCTGCGAACCCTGCGTGGCTGCCGGATTGCGTATTCATAACGCGCCATTGGGCTCCACCGTCGCAGGGCAAATCAGCATGGTCAATCGGGTCAGTTTCGCGAAGTTGGCGTAGGAGCGGGAATTTTACGTTCTGTTTGCGTTCGTGAACGCGGCACCCGGCCTTTTAGCCCATCCCGAGTTCGTGGAGGCGCTCATCGGAGATGCCAAAATAGTGGCCGAGTTCGTGGAGCACGGTCTTTCGAATCTGCTCCCGAATTTCGTCGTCGGTCTCGCAGATCGCTTCGATGCTTTCTTCGTAGATACTGATCTTGTCGGGCGTCACGAGGTTGTAGAACTCGCCGCGGTGGGTCAATGGGATGCCGTGGTAGAGGCCGAGCAGCAATCCACGCGGGCCGATGCCCGCGAGCTTCTTATCCATGGCCGTCGGTCGCCGCTCGATGACGATATCGACGTTGTGGACGGTCTCGAGAAGTTCGGGCGGCAGGGAAGCCACAGCCTCGCGCACGAGCCTGCGGAACTCCTCGCGCTCGAGTGCCACCTAGCGTTTGGCCGGGGAAGCGGTCCAGAGGGTCTGGAAGCCTTCGCCACCGCGCACGGCCGCCCGCTGATGCTCATCTTCCGCGGTAATCACTTCGGCGAGGGCCTGTTCGGCTTCGCGCACCGATTCGGGGAAGCCGGCTTCGACGAGCCGGGCGTTCACTTCGCGCCAGGCTTCGGTTTCGCCCAGCGAGCGCGTGAAGCGCGGCCAGTAAACCATCACGATCTTTTCGGGATCGCGGAAGCGGGGGCGAATCTTGCGCAGGCTGGCGTAGCGTTCCTGGACACTCTTCACCGGTTCGACCAGGCGGATGGCGGGGCCGTCGATGTCGTTGCATCGAAAGTCCAGCAGGAGCCGCTGGCCAACGGTGACGAACCGCAATACGACAACGTCGTGGCTCCGGATCGTCGCGGCGATTTCGCTGAGATCTATATTGAAGTCGTTATCCACCACAACTGAGTGTACGGGTTGGCAACCCGCGCGGCCACCGGGCCGACCCTATCACCACTCGATTGACACCAAGTCTGGCAGATTCCTGTCGATTACTCAGTTGATGGCGATCTTCGGCAGGTTCTCGACGCACCGGAAGGTGGAACGGCTCATTCGGGACGGGGTGGGTGTGCGCGAGGCCTGTTGGCGCCTCGATGGGGACAACCCGGAGAACGCAGACGCCCTCGTCGAAGACATCCTCGGGTGGGTGCGCGATTCGATGGGCGCTATGCGCCGCCCCTACGGCATCGACCATGTGGCGCTCGCCCTCGCCGCCCGTGATGAATCCGGGCG
>JBATAT010000556.1:0-3634 GCA_049662005.1 Tepidiformaceae bacterium | reverse complement strand
CGTCGAAACGTCGCCTTCGTCAGAAAGTCCATTCGCGCGGTCTATTCCGTCATTCGAACAACTCATCCACTGAGATAACTGGCCCAATGGTTCCTTCGTGAGCGGCCAAAAGACCAATTCCTCTCTCCAACCCGGCGGTAGGCTTGCTATGTGACGGGTCAACCGAACCGTCGGCGACACTGCCGGCTGGTCCTGTTGGCTCACAAATTGAAAACGCCAGGGCGGAGCCGCAAAGCGAATTCCAACCGCGCTGGCGAACAAAGAGGGAGTTCAATGTCTAAGTTCTTTTCCGTTCGGGCACTCTTGCTGGCCGCCGCACTGGCGAGCACGGTTGTCCTGGCTGCAGCCTGTGGTGGCGACGATGACGACAGCTCGTCGGGCGATACGCCGATTGCGACGAGCCCTTCGGGTGGCACGACGGCCCCCTCCAACGGTGAGGCCAAGGATGTTGAAGTCGAAATGCATGACAACTTCTTCGATCCCAAGGAACTAACCGTCCCGGTCAACACGACCGTCGAGATTGAAGTCAAGAACAAGGGACAGGCCGTCCACAACATGCACATCCTGAGCAAGGACAAAGAGGGCAAGGACTTCACCAGCGCTGCGCTCGTGAACCCCGGCGAAGACGACAAGTTCGAAGTCAAATTCACCAAGACGGGGACGTACGACTTCCAGTGCGATTACCACGTCCCCGACATGGTCGGAAAGATCACCGTTAAGTAACGAATAGAAATTCGCCCGGGAGGGGCTGGAACGTCGGCCCCTCTCCACACGAAACCCCGGCCCTGATGCCGCAAGGCCCGGAACCATTGGAAGGAACACTGAAATGGCACTAACAAGGCGCCGGCTTTTGGAAGGGGCCGCGGTTGGCACCGCGGGACTGGTTGTAGGTGGAGTCGCTGGAAAAGCGCTCAGCGATGGCGGCGATGGTGGAGGCGGCGGCAGCAGCGGGCTGACGGGCAATGCCCAGTCCGTCGCGAACGCTCGCGGACTCGCAACCGAAGACATCACCCGTGCCGTTCAAACCTTTGTTCCCCCGGGACAGGGCGATATGGATGAGTTCTTCCTGATGTCCTCAGGCGGTCACTCGGGCCAGGTCATCGTGATGGGCGTTCCATCCATGCGCATTCTCAAGCAGATTGGTGTCTTCACCCGCGAATCCTGGCAGGGCCACGGCTTCGGCAGCGATGCCTCCGATCCGCTCTTCATCGAAGGCACAGACCCGAAGAAGCGGACATCCGCATCACGCGCTGAGCCGCTCACCTGGGGCGATACCCACCACCCCGCCCTTTCCGAGACAAACGGCGAATACGACGGGCGCTGGCTCTATATCAACGACCGTGCCAACGGCCGCATCGCCATGATCGACCTGCGAGATTTCAAGACCAAGCAGATCCTCGATGTCCCGAACCTCGAGACTTGCCACGGCGGCGCCTTCATCACGCCGAACAGCGAGTACTGCCACATCTCAACGCTGATGCCGACGCTCGTGGATGACAGCGACATCGACAATGCGCTCAAGAACTACAAGGACGTCTTCCGCGGCTTCTCGACCTTCCTCGCCATCAACCCGGCGAATGGCCGCTTCGATATGGATCGCAGCTTCCAGCTCGAGCTGCCCCCGTACAACCAGGACCTCGCCGATGCCGGCAAGCTTGATTGCGACGGCTGGATGTTCATCAACTCCTACAACACGGAGATGGCCATCGGCGGCAACTCTGAAGGTGGCCAGTCTCTCGAAATCGGTGCATCCAAGAACGACTACGACATGATGCACATGATCAACTGGAAGAAGGCCGAAGAAGTCGTGAAGGCCGGTAAGACCAAAGTCATGAACGGCATGCGCGTCATCCCGTTGGAGACCTCGGTGGCCGAAGGCATCCTCTTCCTGGCGCCAGAGCCGCGCAGCCCGCACGGCGTCGACGTTTCGCCGAACGGCGCGTATCTCACCGTCTCCGGCAAGCTCGACCCGCACGTCACCGTCTACTCGTGGGAAAAAGTCCTGAAGGCCATGGCCGACAAGGACTTCGAGAAGAACGACGACTACGGCATCCCCATTCTTCGCTTCGACTCCATCGTCGCCGGTCGCGTCGAAGTCGGCGCCGGTCCACTGCACACGCAGTACGACGATAAGGGCTACGGCTACACCAGCCTCTTCATCGAAAGCGCTGTCGCCAAGTGGTCGCTCGGCGAGCCCTATCATTCGGGCGACAAGGCCTACCAGCTCGTGGATAAGCTCCCGATTAACTTCAACATCGGCCACCTCTGCACCATGCAGGGCGACACCACCAAGCCCGCCGGCAAGTACCTGATCGCGCTCAACAAATGGTCGATCGACCGCTTCCCGAAGGTGGGGACCCTCAAACCCCAGAACTTCCAGCTGATCGACATTAGTGGCGAGAAGATGACGCTCCTCACCGATACCCCCATCGGCGTCGGCGAGCCTCACTACGTCCAGGGCATCAGCCGCGACAAGCTCAAGCCCTGGGACATCTACCCGCCAGGAACCAACCCGCTCACCATGGAGAAGGATCCGCACGCCATCGCCAACGGTGAGGAGCGGATGGAGAAGAACGGCTCGACCATCGAGATCTGGTCTTCGGTAACCCGCAGCCGCTTCAAGCCGGACACCATCCGCGCCAAGGCGGGCGACAAGATCATCTGGCACCTCACCAACGTCGAAACAACGCCGGATGCAACCCACGGGTTCGCCATCCCTCGCTATAACATCGAGGTCAGCCTCGATGCAGGCGAGTGCACCACCGTCGAATTCGT
Source organism: Tepidiformaceae bacterium (assembly GCA_049662005.1). Classification (GTDB taxonomy): domain Bacteria; phylum Chloroflexota; class Dehalococcoidia; order Tepidiformales; family Tepidiformaceae; genus Amarobacter. The sequence goes on along the minus strand of JBATAT010000556.1, from coordinate 859 downwards.
CGCAGATGCGAAGGGGACGTTCGCCTTCTACTGCACCGAGTTCTGCTCGGCCCTGCACATGGAAATGCAAGGCTGGCTCCTCGTTTCCTAATTCCACGCGGGCGTTGGCGGCGTTCACTCGCCGTCGACGCCCGCCCACCGGCCAGGCAAGGAGTCCAACATGGTCAACCGCAGGAAATTCCTTGCGTTCCTCGGAGTGGGAGCGGCCACTCTGGCTGGCGGAGGAATGCTCATCGCACTCCTCCCCGATAGCGAAAAAAAGACCGAAGGCCCTCCAGAAATCGCCTACGGTTCCGATTCTTGCGCCCACTGCCGAATGATAATCAGCGATGCGCGGTTCGCCGCCGGTTGGCGCGACGCCTCCGCCGATGAAACCCATTTCGATGACATCGGTTGCATGGTGAACCACGCACGGGAGCACCCGCCGGCCCAGCCCGTGCAATTCTGGGTGCACAACTACAACACCGAAGAATGGCTCGATGCCTCGCTGGCATCGTTCATCATCGATCCGAGCATCAAGACACCGATGTCGTATGGCATTGCCGCAGCAGGATCCCCGGAAGACGCCAAATCCCTGGCGCCAGAAGGCGATGTGACCGGCTGGGCGGGCCTTCCCGACGTCGTGGAAGCGAAGGGATACGCGTGTCAATTGCAACCAACCAAAAGCATCCAGTAGAGATGGCGGCAAGTGCCGATGTGACGGGCGTCCACGCGCGTGACTGGTACTGGACCGCCTGCGGACTCCTCGCAGCAGTCGTCCTCGTGGTCGCTTCCTTCCTGCCACTCTGGTCGTTGACCCTTCATGCCCCTCAGTATCCGCAGGGCCTCAACCTCACGGCCTACGGCACGAGCCTGGAAG
>JBATAT010000555.1:0-10980 GCA_049662005.1 Tepidiformaceae bacterium | reverse complement strand
CCCCAGAGTCGAGGGAACCCGGCAAGCAGAGGTCGCAACATCGCTCTCGCTTCCGAGACGGGAAACGCTACCGAACCAGCACAGAACGATGCGTTTACCAGCTCGACAATGGTGCCCGGCGCGGCTCCTGCGAGGCAGCGGTCGGCCGTGGGCGCGTTCTTATCAGTCGAACACGGCGAAGAAACGGTAAGTGCTCGGCTCGCGAGCGCGTCCAAATCACGACTGGAGATCTCGGCCATCACGGCGTCCACCACCGCCACGCCCGTCGATGTGCCAGGCTCATAGCCATAGATAGGGTTCCAGGGAGTCTCACTCGGCGTCGCCAATGGCGCTGTCGAGTCAGCGACCGCAGTGGCAGTAGGTGAGGTACCGTTTCTGCCGTCACTCCATGCGACTCCCACGAACGCCAGGGTGGCAAGGAAGCAGTGAAGCGCGGTTCGACGACCAAGCATCTACCAGAGTATAGCGCCAGCGACGAGCAGGCGGTTCCAGGATGTTGGGCCAACCAACTATCAGCGCGTGGAGAAAACGGCTGGTGGGCGATACTGGATTCGAACCAGTGACCTCTGCGATGTCAACGCAGCGCTCTAACCATCTGAGCTAACCGCCCACGCGGAACAGCCAGAATAGCGCCTACCTGAGCTGTAAGGCAAAGGAACAACCCCGAACGCCAGGCACACGCCCCGTCGCGTACCGCCGCCGATGAACCCGCCCCGAAAACTTCTCGAATTCGAAGCGCGCTTACGATCCGAATTGCGTTCGGATGTGCGATAATCGGCCCCATTCGTTTCTAAGGAGAAGCATTTAATGGCACTTGAAGGTAACTGGAATCTGACTATGAACTCCCCGATGGGCGCCCGCCCGGTAACCGCCAACTTCACCACCACTGGTGACGCGATTGGCGGCGAATTCACCGGCGCCCAGGGCGCCGCCCCGGTATCCGGCACGGCGAACGGCAACGACGTTGCGTTCGCGGCCACCGTCGCCGGCCCCATGGGCCAGATGGAACTGAAATTCACCGGCACCCTCGATGGCGATTCCATCTCGGGCAACGTGGCCTTCGGTTCCTTCGGCAGCGGGACGTTCACCGGCAGCAAGGCCTGAGCCTTCGCCTCAGCGCGACAAGTCCCACAAGACAGCGCCTCCGCAGGGAGGCGCTGTCTTCGCGTTCGGGCCATAACCAATTCGTGGCCACCAGGCATTTGCTAATTGTTAGGGGGTGTAGACAATAGTCATAACGCGGTGTTACCGTGCTTTCGCCTAAGCAATTGAGCGATTCGGCCTAACTCACCCCGAGGTCCCGCCCACAGATGGCTATCATCACGCCCTTCGACAACTATCTCGACCTGGTCGAGGCCGCGCGGGAGCTTGCGATACACCCGCAGAGCCTTCGCCGGCTCATTAAGCAGAAGAAGATTCCGGCAACCCTGTTCGCCGGGAAATACCTGATCGAGCGCGACAAGCTCGAGATGTTCAAGAGTAACTACGACCCGCGCCCGGGCCGCAAACCGATCCGCCGCCTCCTCTAGCGCATCCGCACGAGCCGCGTGGCTCAGCACCCACCCGCTGACACGGACGTCCTGTACCGGAATCGCCGTTCGACACGGAGATCGCACTGGCGCAGCGTCGTCGTGATTGGCGCGGGAAGGAACTGACTACACGGGTCCGCGGCTGCGGATCCTACGAATCGCTCAGCCCATCGGCAGACTCGCCTACTGGAAGATTTCACCCTTGCTGGTGAGCACCACCAGCAAAACCATGATCGCCAGTTCGACGGTGAGGGCGAAGCCGACCACACCCGTCCAGAGAAGCTGTGTGCCGCCACGCGTCGCGAAGACTGGGATAGTGAAAATGATTGTGCTGCCGAGGAAAATAATCAGGCAGATCACGCCCAGGCTGTTCGCGCTCATGAGAAATGGCAGATAGGCCAGCATTCCAGCTCCATGGTCTTCGGGGCGAACCCGGTTGTTCTTCGAGTTCGAATCATACCGAAGGTTCGGGAACAGGAAACCTTCACGGCCTTCCCGCGCCGTGGTGATGGCCCACGATGCCTACGGCTCGGTGATTTCGTCATGGCCCAACGATGATCGATGAAATGGGGACACCGCCTCGCCGGTCCCGTTGGTGCGCCGGATCTCCAGGGCCGCTTGGGCCCGCTACTGCTTCGGTGTCGCAGGCGGAAGTGCCCTCGAAAGAATCTGCCAGAACGCTCCGTCGAACTCCGAGATGGCAAGGTGTGGACGAGACCCCGCAAGCTTGCCAAGACGGACAGCGACGACCTTGCGGGACGGCACAACATAGATCCGATTATCGAGGGCGCCCATGGCCGCAAACGTGTCGGTCGGCGCCGCGGGGATGAGGGCGCCGGGTACAAGCGGCGGGTTTGGGCCAGGCGCTCGATAGGCAGATTTGCCATTCAGCCACCACAGGTAGCCGTAGCCCGGGTTCATTGGCTGCGAACTGCTGAGCGATGCAAGCCAGTATTCGTCGGTCGTGAGGGGGTCATTCGAGGCCCACCTCCCGTGCGCAAGAGCGAGCAGTCCGAAGCTTGCAGACTCGCGAGCGGAAAGCATCAGGGCCTGCGATTCCTTGCCATCCGGCATCACGAATCGCGGGCGACCGCGATAGTGCGCGGTCTCCCAGCCGATGGAGCGCCCGAGAGCATCCATGGTGTAGTCGTAGAACGAAGATTTACTCGCGACTTCCAGCACCGCTTCGCCTAGTTGATAGACGTATGTGTTGTACAGCCACATCTCGCCGGGCGGCGCGATCAGCTCGAACCGCTGGTTCAACCCGGTAGTCATGGTAATCAGGTGGCGAACAGTAATTCGTTCTTCATCTGCCCTCGTCGCTTTCGACCAACCAGGCCCAAGGTACTGGCTCAGAGGATCATCGAGCGTGAGGAGTCCCTGCGCGACAGCGTACCCGAAGAGGACGGAAGTCACGCTTTTCTGGCAGGAAGCGACATCTCGAGTCGATGTCAGCGTGAACCCGTCGAAGTACCGTTCGAAGATAATCCGACCGCCGTCCAGGATGACGAGCGCCTGGCTTTGGTGCTCTCGGGCAAAGCCAGCCAGGCTCTCCAGGACGGCCACGTCCCAACCAGACGACTCTGGATCGCCGGTCTCCCACTGTCCCTGTGACGACGGGAAGTAGAGGTCGGACGAATCCTCGCTGCTTGATGGACGCACAGCAATGTCCCCGGTGTTTCGGCTGGCGTCGATGAACCACTGAACGGCGATTCAGGGACGGGAACCGTTTCCCGCACGGTATTCCGCTCGCAAACCCGCGTCAAACGCCAACCGTGGGCGCTTTTGCCGCAACTGCGATCGATTCGCGCTGGATGAACTCGGACGGCGCACTGGCGGATTCGCTGGCATCGGATCCATCCGCGATGCGTGCCAGCAGGTGCTCGGCGATCTGGCTGGCCTCTCCGTAGTAATCATGACGAATCACGGAGAGTTGCGGGCGATGCGCAGATGCCCAATCCGAATCGCCAAAACTCAAGAAAGAGACATCTTCGGGCATGCGAAGGCCGGCGTCGTGAATCGCGCTCACGAGAGGGGCGACGAGGCGATGGGCGCCAGCCACGTATGCTGTCGGCGGGTTTGGCGTTGCCGCGATCTGACGCACGATGGCCTTGAGTTCTTCGGGCTCGGCGCGCACGAGGTGCTCCGGGTTCAGGGCGAATCCTGCCTGGCGTGCCACGAAATGCAGGCGTTCGACGCGTGCTCCGTAAAGTGCGGCCGCGCGATCCCCGGCCCGGGCCGGGTTTGTCACAAACGCGATCCTGCGATGCCCGAAATCCACCAGGGAGCGGTAGGCCTCGAGTGTGGCTGCCTCTTCCATCGCAGTCCTCGGCGTTGTTCGCCGGGGTAGCAGGCGCGGATCGGGTTCGACAGGAATGCCAGCGCGAAAGAACGGCCGGAGTTGGATAAAAGGCACGGGACCCGCGACCAGCAGTCCATCCACCCGCCGCTCGTAGAGGCGGGCCAGGTGAGCACCGATTAGCGCCCACGAACCCTGGCCATCGCAGATGAGGAGCGAGAAGTCTGCTGCCTGCAAGCAATGCTCGGCGCCACGTAGCCACTGAAGGTAGACAGGATTGGCGAGATCGGGGACGACCACGCCTACCGTCATCGTCCGCGAGTGCCGGAGATTCCGAGCAGTCGCATTTGGCTGGTAGCCGAGCCGCTGGGCTGCTTCCATTACGCGCTGGCGAATCGCTTCGGATGCGGGAGCACTGCCGTTCAGCGCCCGCGAAACCGTTGATACGGCCACGCCGGCATCGCGCGCGACATCGCGAATAGTGACAACCGGGACCGCCAATGTTCCGACCTCTCTAGCTCACAACTTCTAAAAGACCATAGCGGCACGAGATGGGCGGCGTCCACGCGAGCGGCGGAGTGTTCGCGCCTGTCAGCGGCTCTCGAAATCACGGTTTTTCACTCACATCATGGGCTCTCGATTTGCTTGACGCGCTGCTCCGGGCGTCTTTATTGTGGAAACGATTCCCGTGGAGGCCCTGGCGGCCGATTCGAGTTCGGGCCCGGGCCTGGTCTTGTCCAGCGCATCAGACAGACCGGTGGTACCGGTTGAGCACTACACAACGAGGAGATGTCACCCATGAACAGTGATACAAACTATTGGCTGCGTGGGCGGCGGCTGAGCAGACGCAGGGTGGTGGCAGGCGCGGGGGTTGCGATCGCCGGGACATCGGTGGTCCTTGCGGGCTGTGGGGGCGATAGTTCGCCCGAGACGACCCCCGCCAGCGGTTCGCCCGGTACAACCCAGTCGCCAGCCGCCGGCAGCTCACCGACCTCGCCGCCGACGCCAAAAACGGGCGGAACCCTCCGCCTCTCCTACAGCGGGAGCGACGCGCACCTGAGCCCTGTTCATACTGGTGGCTTCGACTTCTCCTTCGTTGATTCGACGATGTACGAGTACATGTGGGGTACCTCTACCGAAGGCACGAAGCTGACAGTTAACTTCCGTCAGGCGGCAAGCGTGGAGCAGCCTGCCGACGATACCTACCTCATCCACCTCAGTCCGGATGCATTCTTCCAGGACATTGCTCCCGTCAGCGGTCGTCCAACCTCAGCCGAGGACGTGAAGATGCTCTGTGACTATATCGCTGCCGATAAGACGGTATTCGCTCGGCAGTTTCTGGCCACAGCGGTGGACTCAGTCAGCGCGGTAGACGAAAAGACGGTCCAGGTGAAGACCAAGGGCGTGCAGGCCGACTTTTACGACGGCGGCGTAGGATTCAACCGTCCCCTGGTGCCCAAGGAGCTCACCGCCCAGGGCGACATGACGAAAGTCGAGCCGATCGGGAGTGGGCCGTGGCAGTTCGACAGCCAGACTCACGGGAGCTTCCTCGAGGTTGTCCGCTTCCCAAAGTGGCGCATTTCGGGCCAGCCGTACATCGATAAGGTCCGCCGGACCCTGATCAGCGACGAGGCTGCGCGAGAAACGGCGTTCCGTGGTGGCCAGCTCGACGTAATCGAGCCTTCAAACTACCAGATGTACACGTCGCTTACGAAAGACATGGGGAACCAGGTCTCGGGATTCGCCAGACCATCCGTACCCATTGGGTTTTCGATGAACGGCCAGCGTGCGACATTCGACGATCCGCGAGTACGCGAAGCGATTCACCGGGCGATCGACTTCAAGAAACTCCTCGAAGTCGTGGCGTTTGGTCAGGGGAAGCTGTGTGGTGTCGTTGGACCGGACCTGGCGGCGTTTGCGCTCCCCGAGAGCGAACTCGGCGACTACCTAAAGTTCGATCCGGCAGCCGCAAAGCAACTCCTGCAACAGTCCGGCTTCGACCTGGGCAAGTCGTACGACTTTGTGACGCGACCCGATGTCGCCGTGTACCAGGCACTGACACCGCTTATTCAACAGATGCTCCAGGACGTCGGGCTGAAGATTAATGTGGTTGCCGTACCCCAGGCCCAGTTCCAGCAGCGAACGTTCCCAAAGCCGGGAGACTTCGATTTTACGTTTGCGTTCATGGGCGCCAATATCGGGCGAGTGTTGCTTGACCACGCGACAGAAAGTGGCGGCGCGAAGCAGTGCTTCGGGAACAAGGACCCGGAATATGACCAACTCCTGGCGAAGGCGTCTGCGACGCTCGACGCTGATGCCCGCACGCAGATCTACCTGCAAGCCCAGAAGCGCCTCCTCGAGATCTGGCCGATCAGCTTCCCGCTCTACTCACCGGACAGGTTCTTCATCTCGCGAAAGGAACTCATGGGAATCGATCAGTCTCTCGCCATCACCTATTCTCAGCAACCGCAGGAGTGGTTCGACAAATAGTCGCTCTGCGCGATAGTCGACAGTCCACGAACGCACGGCCGTGCCGGTCCAGGCAGCGCTACGCTCCGGGGTGGTTGCCGGCCGGCCGCTGGATACGCAGAAGAAGGGGATCCGAGCACTATGTTGCGTTATGCCCTGCGCCGCTTCTTGTGGATGATCCCTACGATCTTCGCGGTGAGTGCCATCACCTTCTTCGCCCTCAACGCAATCCCCGGCGACCTCGCCCGCCTCTACCTTGATCCTGATGCGACGGAGGACCAGGTAGACGCCTTTAACCACTCCCGCGGACTCGACAAGCCGATTGTCGAGCGGTATTTCATCTGGCTGGGCGATATCGCCCGGGGTGACCCGGGATCATCACTCGCTGGAGGCGCCTCTATCGGCGAGCAGCTCCAAACAAGGTTACCGGTGACGCTGCACGTCGTCGTCTTCGGGGTCTTTTTCGCGACCCTGTTCGGTGTCGTCTCTGGCGTCGTTGCGGCCGTAAAGCACAGCACCCCAATCGACTACGGCATTCGCGTCTTTGTCGTGTTTGCCCAGTCATTTCCGGATTTCTTTTTGCTCACGCTGCTGCTGTTATTACCGGCGATTTTCTGGCAGTACAGTCCACCAATTGGATACGCTGGCCCGATATGGGAGCACCCATGGCGAGACTTGAAACAGTTCGTCCCGCCAACTGCCCTCCTCGGCCTTGGCTCCGCATTCTTGACACGCATCACGCGGTCATCAGTCCTCGAGGTCATGCACTCGGATTACATCCGCACCGCGCGAATGAAGGGGTTGAGCGCGCGCGTCGTCTTCTATCGGCACACCTTTCGCAACGCACTGATCCCGATCATCACGTTGGTCGGGGCCGCGTTCGCTGCACTGCTCGGAGGGTCCGTCATTCTCGAACAGGTGATGACGATCCCCGGACTGGGTCAGTACACCTACCAGGCCGTCCTCATGCGCGATATCAACGTCGTACAGGCGATGACCTTGTATGCGGCGTTGAGCGTGATGTTTGTGAATCTGCTCGTGGACCTCTCGTACGCCGTCATTGACCCCAGGATCCAATACCGGTGACCGCCTCATCCTCGTCCACAGAGTTACCGGTCGGCATTGACTCGACGCCCTGGTCGAGGCTCGGGCCGGTTCGCCGTTTCGCCAGGGCACAGCGGCTTGGAACGTTTGCCGCACTTCTTATCATCCTGTTTCTCGCGACCGCCGCGCTCGCCCCATGGCTCACCCCGCACTCACCGATCCGTAGCATCGGGCCAGTTCTACAGTCGCCGGGCCGCACGTACCTGCTCGGAACCGACTCGCTGGGGCGCGATGTCTTCAGCCGTGTGATCCAGGGCAGCCAGGTGTCGCTGGTCGTGGCGACGACGGTGATCGTTGTACAGGTCACGCTTTCAACACTCTTAGGGCTTATCTCAGGTTACTTCGGCGGGTGGATTGACTATCTCGTCCAGCGCACGGGCGAAGCGTTCCATGCCTTCCCCGGGCTGATCCTCTACTTCATCATCATCTCGGCGTTCGGTAGCCCTAACGCAACGGGTGGAAACATCTTCCAAACGGCGTGGCAACTCCGCGTCCTGATACTCGCGCTCAGCATCCCGGCGTTCTTCGGCGGATCTCGCATTATCCGGGGTGCGACGATCAGCCTTCGGAATGCTGATTTCGTCCAGGGTGCGCGTGCACTTGGAGCATCCGACGCGCGGATCGTTGTTCGTCATCTGCTGCCAAATGTGCTGCCGATCGTCCTTGTCCAGGCAAGCTCTGCAGTCAGTGGCATCATCCTGGCCGAAGCCGCACTGGACTTCCTTGGGCTCGGTGTCGCGCCGGGAACACCGTCGTGGGGGGCTGACCTCTCGGGGCGTAATCGTTCGTTCTTCGTGAATGCGCCCTGGCTGGCCCTGGCGCCGGGACTCGCGATCAGCTTCACGGTGCTTGCGTTCAACCTGTTCGGCGACGCGCTCCGCGACTACCTCGACCCGCGGATGCGCGGAATACGCAGACGGTGAGCCACGCACGCCTGTTTGGCTACGGCGGTAGCGTTCGAACAGGACGCCCCGCGCCCATTCGGCACGCTCCCCTTCGGTAGCTTGTTGCAACTGATGCCTCGACACTACCCCGAATCACACCCGGGAGTGCTCTTTTTGGCATCAGCAGCAGAAACAAAGGCCGCTATCGACGCCGGTTTCGAAACCTACATTCGTGAACTCGAGCAGACTGCAGGAGTCTGGGAAACAAAGCCGGCCGTCGCGGCCGAAGGCGAAGACGCATGGTCCGCCCGCCAGGTTGCCGAGCATATCGGCGGCTCGGGCCTGTTCTTCGCCGCCGGCATCGCACCCGTAATTGGCGTGGAACCGCCGCCCCTCGCCCGGATGTCCTTCCCCGAGCAGAACCTCGCCGTTTCGGAGACGCGCCGTACGCATGGCCTCTTCATGGATGTCGTCGCGAACGTCACCGACGACAACATCGGCATCGAAATCGACCACCCACGGATGGGAAAAACCAGCGTCGGTGGCCTCATGGACCTGGTGAGCCACCACCTGACAGACCACGCCCAGCAACTAAAGACGCTACGCGGCGGTTAAACAGACGAGGGCAGCCACTTGGCTGCCCTCGTTTTCATTCCACCGTTGCGATTGGCTCTCGCATCAACACTCAGTCGAGTTCGACGACGACCAGCACCTGGCCCTCGGACACGCGGTCGCCCGCCGCGACGGGAATATCCTTCACGATCCCATCGGTTGGGCACTTGATCTCGTTCTCCATCTTCATCGCTTCGAGGAGGAGGAGGACATCGCCCTTCGCGACTGTATCGCCGGTGCTAACCTTGACGGCGATGACCCGCCCGGCGATCTGAGCGGTAACTCCACCCTTCACGAACGCAGCCCCGGTGCCGCCGCTGGAAACGGCGGCTGCCTTGCGCTCGCGCGGCGCCGGGCCACCGCCCAGCCTGCCTTCGTACTCGAAAGTGAACGGCCGGTAATCGACCTGGACTCCCATCCCGCTTGCCCGCTCGGCTTCGGCAGGGAGCTGAACCCGGTACGGCACGCCGCCAGCAGTTACCGTCGTCACGCCATTCTCGATTTTGACCATTGTCGGGAATTCGTTCCCATCGACGACCACGGTGTCGCCCCGCACTTCGACGTCGTAGGTCCTGCCACCGATTGTTACTGATGCCATTTCGAATCTCCTACCGCATCTGCCGAAGGCGGCCGTAGCTGCGCCACGCCGCGCCGTCGCCGTTCGACGAGACGTGCTGCATGACGACTGGCGCGGGCGCCTGCGCCTTCTTTTCACCGATAACCATCGCGCCGACGATCGCCGCGACCAGTTCGCGCTCTGGTCCGCCGCCCTCTTTGCGCCACTGGAGAAATTCTTTCGCTGGCTGGGGGAACATCACGTAGCTGAGAACGTCATCGACGTTCTCGGCGAGGTCGCCGATCTGTTCGGTGGCTTCGGCCATCTCCGGAAGCAAATCATCGGCCGGCCGATGCGTGATGACGGCCTCGCCGCCGAGTACCTGGTCCAGGATGTCTTGTGAGATCGGCTGGATTGTCGAACCGTAGGCGCCGCGTGCCAGGTTTCGCGTCTCTTTGGTCACGTTGCCGTAGCGCGTGCCAGTGAGCACATTGAGCACCGCCTGCGTGCCAACGATCTGCGAACTCGGCGTCACCAGCGGTGGGTAGCCAAGGTCCGCACGGACGCGTGCGTTTTCCGCGAGCACTTCCGGTAGCCGCGCTTCAGCGCCCTGTTCGCGAAGCTGCCCGACCAGGTTCGAAATCATGCCGCCGGGCACCTGGTGTGAAAGCACCCCGGCATCCACGCCCATGAGGCCGCTCTCGAACTTCCAGTACTTCTTTCGAACGCCGCGGAAGTACTCGGCCAGTTCGCCCAGCTTGGCCAGGTCCAGGCCGGTATCCAGATCGGGGTCTTCCGAAAGCGCGGCGACGAGCGTCTCGGTCGCCGGCTGGCTCGTCCCGCCGGCGAGCGGGCTGAGCGCGCAATCGATCACGTTCGCGCCCGCCTGGACGCCCATCAGGTACGCCATTTCCGAGTAGCCCGAAGTGTCGTGGCAGTGCATCTGCAGCAGCATCTGCGGGTGGTCATGCTTGAGCCGCGAGACAAGCGCTTTCGCCATCATCGGGCTCAACAGCCCCGCCATGTCCTTGATGCAGAGCGAATCGGCGCCCATCTCCACCATCACATCCGCCTGGGCAGCGAACGTATCGACGGTGTGCACCGGACTGGTCGTGTAGCAAATCGTGCCCTGGACATGACCGCCCGCTCGTTTCACCGCATCGAAAGCCGTCTCCAGGTTCCGGGTGTCGTTCAAGGCATCGAAGATCCGGAAGATGTCCATCCCGTTCGCGACCGCGCGCTCGCAGAACTCGCGAATCACGTCGTCGGCGTAGTGGCGATAGCCCACCGCGTTCTGGCCCCGGAGGAGCATCTGTGTCGGAGTGTTCTTGAGGCGACTCTTAATCTGGCGGAGCCGATCCCAGGGGTCTTCCTTCAGGAAGCGCATGCAGCTATCGAACGTGGCGCCGCCCCAGCACTCGATGCTGTGGTAACCAATCGCGTCCATCCGCTCGAGCGCGGGGATCATGTCTTCGGTGCGCATTCGTGTCGCCAACAGCGACTGGTGGCCATCGCGGATGGCCGTTT
>JBATAT010000554.1:0-7716 GCA_049662005.1 Tepidiformaceae bacterium | reverse complement strand
AACCGTCATCGGTGCGGAGGGCAACTTGCTTGGGGCGGAGCCCGAGGACTGCCATCTCATCAGCCTCGAAAGCCCGTTCCTGAGCAACGAACAGCTCGCGAAACTGAAGTCGCTCGAAGACCCCCGGTTTAAATCGGTCGTCCTTCCAATGCTGTTCCCGGTGAACACCGGGCCGGCTGGCCTCGAACCAGCGATGAAGGCTCTTTTCGATGCGGCCGATGAGGCCATGGAACAGGGCGCGAAGATCCTGATTCTTTCGGACCGCGGTGTCGATGAGAAGAACGCACCGATCCCGTCGCTCCTCGCCGTCTCGGGGCTACACAACCACCTTATCCGCGAAAAGAAGCGGACCCAGATGGGCCTGATCCTCGAGAGTGGCGATGCGCGCGAGGTGCATCACTTCGCTCTGCTCATTGGTTACGGGGCGGGGGCTATCAATCCATATCTTTCGCTTGATTCGCTCGCCCAGGCGCAAAAGGATGGCTTCATCGAAGCCGGGGTGTCTGTTGACGAGTTGAAGGCGCACTATCTGAAGGCGATCAAGAAGGGCGTCGTGAAAGTGATGTCCAAGATGGGCATCTCCACCATCCACAGCTACCGCGGCGCCCAGATTTTCGAAGCCATCGGTCTTTCCGAGGCGTTCATTGATAGTTATTTCACCAAGTCCGTCTCCCGGATCGGCGGGATCGGTATCGATGAAGTTGCGGTCGAAACCCTGGCCCATCACCAGCGCGCCTTCCCTTCGCGTGATGGCGGACTGAACGAACTCCAGTGGGGGGGGCAGTACCAGTGGCGCCGCGATGGCGAGGTCCACCTCTTCAATCCAGACACTGTGTTCAAACTGCAGCACGCGACGAGCAGTGGCCAGTTCAATATTTTCCGCGAGTACACCAGCCTGGTAAACGACCAGTCCGAACGCATGTGTACGCTCCGTGGGCTCTTCGAACTGAAGCCTGACCGCGAACCGGTCCCGATCGAGGAGGTCGAACCAGCGGAAAGCCTCTTCAAGCGATTCGCCACGGGCGCGATGTCCTACGGTTCAATCAGCGCCGAAGCACACGAGACCCTTGCGATCGCGATGAACCGGATTGGCGGCAAGAGCAACACCGGTGAGGGTGGCGAAGACCGCCGCAGGTTTACTCCTGACGACAACGGTGACCTCCGGCGGAGCGCGATCAAGCAGGTCGCTTCCGGGCGTTTCGGCGTGACCAGCGAATACCTTGTGAATGCCGACGAGATCCAGATCAAGATGGCGCAGGGCGCCAAGCCTGGCGAGGGTGGCCAACTGCCGGGTGCGAAGGTCTATCCCTGGATTGCCGAAGTTCGCAATGCCATCGCCGGCGTGGGGCTTATCAGCCCGCCGCCGCACCACGATATCTACTCGATCGAAGACCTTGCCCAGCTCATCCATGACCTGAAGAACGCGAACCCGCGTGCGAGGATCAGCGTGAAGCTGGTGGCGGAGGTTGGCGTTGGCACGGTCGCTGCGGGCGTGGCGAAAGCCAAGTCGGATGTCGTGCTCATCAGCGGCCATGACGGTGGGACTGGCGCGAGTCCGCTCACTTCGCTGAAGCACGCGGGCATCCCCTGGGAGCTTGGGCTCTCGGAAACGCAGCAGACGCTCGTGCTGAACAAGCTTCGCGACCGGGTCATCGTCCAGACCGACGGCCAGATGAAAACCGGCCGCGATGTGATCATTGGCGCTCTCCTTGGCGCGGAAGAATTTGGCTTCGCGACCGCACCGCTCGTCGTCCTCGGGTGCGTGATGATGCGCGTTTGCCATCTCGACACCTGCCCGGTTGGCATCGCAACCCAGAACCCGGTGCTGCGCGAACGGTTCACTGGCAAGGCTGAACACGTCGTCAACTTCTTCCACTTCATCGCGGAGGAGATCCGCGGCTACATGGCGGAATTGGGCTTTCGCAGGTTCGATGAGATGGTCGGCCGGAGTGACCTCCTCGACGTCCGACGTGCGGTGAACCACTGGAAAGCCCAGGGCCTCGACCTTTCAGCCATCCTCTACCGGCCGGAGAACGCTGGAACCACGCCCAACCGATGCGTCGCCGAGCAGGATCACGGACTCGATCGGGCGCTCGACAACGAACTCATTCGCCTTGCCGCTCCCGCACTGGAACGGCAGGAGCCCGTGAAGCTCAACGTCGCCATCCGGAATGAGAACCGTACGGTAGGCACCATGCTCGGGAGTGAACTAACCCGGCGCTACGGCCGCAACGGTCTGCCGGACGACACGATCGATATCACCTTCCATGGTTCGGCTGGGCAGAGTTTCGGTGCGTTCGTCCCTGCGGGGATGACGCTCCGCCTCGACGGCGATGCGAACGACTACACAGGGAAGGGCCTTTCGGGGGGCAAGCTCATCGTTTACCCGCCGAAAAACTCCCCGTTCGTGCCCGAAGAGAACATCGTCATCGGCAACGTCGCGCTTTACGGCGCTACGGGCGGATCGGCGTTCTTCCGCGGCGTGGCGGGCGAACGATTCATGGTACGCAACAGCGGCGCCGCCGGCGTTGTCGAAGGCACCGGGGATCACTGCTGCGAATACATGACCGGCGGCCGCGCGGTCATCATCGGGAAGACGGGCCGCAACTTCGGTGCGGGGATGAGCGGTGGTATTGCCTTCGTTTTCGATGAAGACGGGACATTCCCAACGCGTTGCAACATGGAAATGGTCGGCATCGAAGAACTTCACGAACACGAAGACCTGGACCTGGTGAAGGGTCTATTGGAACGGCACCTGGAGTACACCGGCAGTACGGTTGCCGAGCGTATCCTGCGCGATTGGCCCGCACTGGCGAGCAAATTCGTGAAGGTCATGCCGCTCGAATACCGCCGGGTACTGAACGAGGCGCGGCTTAAATCCGGCGCAGAAGAATCACGCGAGGCAGCGGGGGTGGCGGGTGGCTAAGATCACAGGATTCCTTGAATTCGGTCGCGAACTCCCGTCCCGCCGGCCTGTGGAAGAACGCGTGGGCGATTGGCTCGAAGTGTACGAAGACTTCCCCGTCGACAACCTGAAGAAGCAGGCGGCCCGCTGTATGGATTGCGGCATCCCGTTCTGCCACCAGGGTTGTCCGGTCGGAAACATCATTCCAGACTGGAACGACCTCGTGTACCGAAACAAGTGGCGGGACGCGATCGATCGACTCCATGCGACGAACAATTTCCCGGAGTTCACCGGCCGCCTCTGTCCGGCGCCTTGCGAAGGCGCCTGCGTGCTCGGCATCAACCAGGATCCGGTAACGATTAAGCAGATCGAGTTGACGATCATCGAGCATGCATTCGAGGAAGGTTGGGTAACGCCCGAACTCGCCGAGACCAAGACGGGCAAGAAGGTTGCCGTCGTCGGGTCGGGGCCTGCCGGCCTCGCCGCCGCCCAGCAACTCGCGCGCGCGGGCCACGATGTCACCGTGTTCGAGCGGGATGACCGAATTGGTGGCCTCATGCGGTACGGCATCCCGGATTTCAAGATGGAAAAGCAGTTCGTCGACCGCCGCATCGCACAGATGGAAGGCGAAGGAGTGATCTTCCGGCCGGGCGTGTCCGTGGGGATCGATATCGACGCGCGCGAAATGCTTGCCCAGTACGATGCCATCTGCCTCTCGGGCGGCGCGACCCATGCTCGCGACCTGGATGTACCCGGCAGGGAACTCGAAGGTACCTATCTTGCCATGGCCTACCTTCCGCTACAGAACAAGCGGAATGCGGGCGACGAAATTCCGGATTCGGAATTCATATCCGCTCAGGGGAAGCGCGTGATCATCCTTGGTGGTGGTGATACGGGTGCGGACTGCCTGGGTACGGCCATCCGCCAGGGCGCCACAGAGATCCTCCAGTACGAAATCATGCCGCGGCCACCATCAGAACGCACGGAATCGAATCCGTGGCCGCTCTATCCGAACGTGTATCGTGTCTCCTCGGCGCACGAAGAGGGTGGCTCCCGCGAGTACAGCATCATGACCAAATCGCTCTCTGGTGAGAACGGTAAGCTGACCACGCTTAACGCCGTTCGCGTGGAGTTTGTGAACGAAGGTGGCCGCCAGGTCATGAAGGAGGTGCCAGGCTCCGAATTCAGTGAGCCGGTCGACCTGCTTCTACTCGCGATGGGCTTCCTTGGTCCCGAAAAGAACGGAATGATCGAACAGTTGGGCGTCGAACTCACGGAACGTGGCAACGTCAAGGCCGACGAGAACAAGATGACGTCGGTCCCGGGCGTATTCACGGCAGGCGACATGACCCGCGGTCAGTCGCTTATCGTCTGGGCGATCGCCGAGGGCCGTGAGGCCGCCCGGGGAATCGACCAGTACCTGATGGGCGAAACGCTGCTCCCGATTAACTAGAGGTTGTCCTTCAACTGGATCGCGGCCGGTCCGCCGATCACGATCATGATCGCCGGGAAGATGAAGAAGACGAGTGGAAACACCATCTTGATTGGTGCCTTGAAGGCCTGTTCTTCTGCTTTTTGGCGCCGCTTTGTCCGGATGACTCCTGTCTGAACGCGAATCACACCGCCGACGCTAATGCCCATGGCCTCAGCCTGGACAATGGCGTTAATGAGTTGTCGGAGTTCGTCGACACCGGTTCGGTCTGCCATGTCGAGGAATGCATCACGACGGGCGCGGCCCATCTGGATTTCGCGCATCGTGCGTGTTAGTTCTTCTGCAAAGGGACCGTGAACCTTCTCGATGATACGAGTGAAGGCCGAATCGATGCCGAGACCCGCTTCGACGGACGCCGTAATCAAGTCGAAGGCATCTGGCAGGGATCGCCAGATCTCTTTCTTCCGTCTCTTCACGCGACCAAGGAGCATGATGCGCGGACCGTATATGCCAAGGGCTGTGGCCACGCCGAATGTGCCCAGCACCATCTTTAACGACTGGCCCATGCTGGCCATGTAGAGCGTGGCAAGGATCGGGAATACGCCGGCGGTGAAGGCGCAGATGAGAAGGAACTGGCCGGGCTTAATCTTGAGTCCAGCCTGGACCATCGTCTGCTCAAGCCGCTCTGACATGGAAGACGGGAGAACCCCGGCTACCTTCCGGACGAGCCCGGTGACAATCGGCCTGACGACGCGTTGGGCAAACGCCGCATCTGGGTCAGGAAGTGCTTCTTTGCTCGGCCGCGAGTAGCGCAGACCGCCAAGACGGGTGTCCATCTCTCCCCCACCAGCCGTCTTGTGGAGAAGACCGTAAACCATGAGGGTGACGGTTACGAAGGTGCTGATTGCAACAATTGCTTCCATGGCTAGATCTCGATATTCACAATTTTTTGGATGACGACGAAGCCTATGGCCTCGGATACGGCTGCGGCCGCAAGTAACTTCTGCCCCAGCGGGTCGGTGAAGAGAAGCGACGTGAACTCTGGGCTGATCATCATGAACACGATTAACAGGCCCACCGGGATTCCCCCGATGACGTAGCCGGTCAGCCGCTGCTGTGAGGTGAGCGTCCGGATTTCACCACGGATTCGTTCGCGTTCCCGCATCGTGTGGGCAACGTTGTCGAGAATTTCGGCGAGGTTACCGCCAACTGAGCGCTGGATGAGGATTGCGGTAATGACGATGTCGAAGTCGGAGCTGCCAACGCGTTCGTTGAGGGAGGTGAGTGCCTGCTCGACGCTGGCGCCCATGGCCGTGTCGCGCATCGTTCGCCGAAGTTCGGTCTGAAGTGGCGCCTGCGCCTGCTCAGCCGCAGCTTCAAGAGCCTGGAGCAACCCGAAACCGGCCCGCAGGCCGCTGGAGAGCATTTGCAACATCTCGACCATTTGCGCTTCGAGCTTGTGTACGCGGGACGACTTCTTGCGCTTGAGCCAGAGCCCGGTGCCGAAGAAACCGAGCGGTAAGCCGATCGCCCCGAGCGCCGGAACTGGGCTAACTGCCATCACCAGTGCGGCGAGCACGGCTGACACGGTAATTCGGAGGATGAGGTATTCCTTCGCGTTCAGGGTGAGGCCCGCTCGCTCGAGGTCTTTCGTCCAGTTTGATGCGAGGTTGCCCGAGAGGAGCGTGATGCCGCCGAAGTTCACGGCGCCGCGCCGGCGAAGTCGGGTTCCGCTTGCATTCTCCGTGGGGAGATTGGCCTGGGCGTCGCGGAGTTTGTTGAGGCGCGCTGATGCAGCCACGCTCGCTCCGCCGACCCCGGAGAACCAGAGCACACCGGACATGGCGAATGCGCCGGCGCACAGGGCGGTAAGAATCATCAACATTGCTCTACCAGCCTTCCGGTGTGCCGAAGAGTGAGTTCGGCATTTCGATACCTGCGATGGCGAACTTGTGAGCGAAGCCTGGACGAATGCCCGTTGGTCGCATTTCGCCATGGACTTTCCCGTCTTCGTCAACCTTGTCGAGTTTGAAGAGGAAGATGTCCTGGAGGGTAATGGTGTCGCCTTCCATGCCGCTCACCTCGGTCACGTGAGTGACCTTGCGCGAGCCGTCCTGGAGGCGGCTGATCTGGATGAATACGTGGATGGCGCTTGCGACCTGTTCGCGAATGGCTCGAGAGGGCAGCTCCATCCCTGCCATTAGCACCATGTTTTCCATTCGAGCGAGCGCCTCACGCGGGTTGTTGGCGTGGATGGTGGAGACCGAACCGTCGTGGCCCGTGTTCATCGCCTGGAGCATGTCGAAGGCTTCTTCGCCTCGAACCTCGCCGACGATGATGCGGTCGGGCCGCATACGAAGGCAGTTACGAACCAGGTCGCGTTGCTTGATCTGGTTCTTACCTTCGATGCTGGCGGGACGCGCTTCGAGGGTGATGACGTGGTCCTGCTGCAGCCGGAGTTCCGATGGATCCTCGATGGTGACGATGCGCTCGGTGTTTGGGATGAACGCGGAGAGGGCATTCAGCATGGTGGTCTTTCCGGTGCCGGTACCGCCGCTGATGATGATGTTCATGTGGGCGCGGACGCACATCGCCAGGAATTCGGCGGTGGCTTCGCTGAGGGCGCCGACGGCGATCAGATCCGCCATCCGCATCTTGTCGGCTTTGAACTTTCGGATGGTGACGCTTGGTGCTTTCGGCGAAGCCGGCGGGATAGTGATGTTTACGCGAGAGCCGTCGGGAAGACGGGCGTCAACCATGGGGCTTGATTCATCGATACGGCGGCCGAGTGGCGCCACGATCCGTTCGACAATGCGCATGATGTGCGCCTTATCGCGGAAGCGGACCGGGCTCCGGAAGATGCGGCCATCGCGTTCGAAGTACACCTTGTCCACGTCGTTGACCATGATTTCCGAAATCGATGGGTCGCGGAGCAGGGGTTCGAGTGGGCCGAGGCCGAGGGCCTCATCGGCAACGGCTTCGAGTAGTTCCTCGCGGCTCGAACCGCCGAGCTGGATCCCTTCCTGCTGGAGGAGTTCTCGGGCGGCTTTCATGACTGCATCGCGCTGCTGCTCAGGTGCGAGACCTTCGAGCGCACCGTGTTCGAGTTCCTCGATCAGGAGTTCGTGCAGGCGAATCTTGGCGGCCTCAGCCTGGGGATTCGCGGTGCGGCTTGCACCACCGGCGGACGCCTCCACGGCCCTCGGGGCCGGTCGCATCGGTTCGGGCCGTGATTGCGGTTCCGCCCGTCTTGGGGCAGGAGCCGGGGTTGGGCCCGAAGCGGCAGCGGCGTTGCGCAACGCGCTCATCCGCGCCTGGCCGGGATGCCGGGCGGCGGAGGAGGAACGGCTTCGACGTCGCCCCACGAGCGCCCTTGCGG
>JBATAT010000553.1:0-2627 GCA_049662005.1 Tepidiformaceae bacterium | reverse complement strand
CGATGATCACCGTCGACTGCCCCGACATTTCGGTGGAAAAGACTGCTGCCAACTCACCCATCAGCGCCGGTGACGTAGCGTCGTTCACCATCACGGTTCGAAATTCGGACGCCGATGGCACAGGAACCGCGACGCACGTAGTCGTAACGGATGACGTTCCTGACGGGGTCGAATGGGACTTTGGTTCCGCGCCATGCACGATTTCCGGCGGCGTGTTGACCTGCAATTGGGACTCGCTCGAGAAGGGTGGCTCCGAAACGGTGACTCTCACCGGCGCTACGGCTCCCGAGGTGTGTGGCAAACTCCCCAACCAGGCCTATGCAACCGCCGATAACGACAAACTCGAGGGCGATGCCTCCGTGGCATCTGAACTTGTGACGGTCGTCGTGAACTGCCCCGACATCGAAGTGACGAAGGTCGCCAACGAGAGCCCGGTTGAGTACGGCCAGGCGATGTCGTTCACCATTCTCGTGAAGAACCTCGGCCCCGGTACCGCGAAGGACGTTGTCGTCACCGAAGACCTTCCCGACGGGATCGCATGGAAGACTTCGTCGACAGGCTGTGAAATCGACTCCGGCATCGTCTGCAAGTACGCCGAGATTCTTCCGGGCGAATCGAATGCCAGGACCATCGTCATCGAGAGTGCGACGACGCCGGAGACCTGCGAGCCGGTCGTGAACCGGGTGACCGCTACGGCCTCAAACGAACCCGAAGAAGCTCGGGGCGTGAACTCGGCCGAAGCGACGGTCGAAATCGAGTGCGGCACCATCCAGATCGTCAAGATCGACCAGGTGGGCGCTGGTAACCCCAACCTGCCCGACGACGGCCACTGGCACTTCACCATTTATCGTGGTGACGCCCCGTTCGCGACCGATTCGATTGCCATCGGCGGCGGCGCCCCTGCTCTACTCGAGAAGGTACCGTTCGGCACCTACTCGGCGGCCGAGGTCGAAGCGATCTCCGGCGTCTGCCCCGAACCAAACCCCACCCGCACCTACCGCACCACGGGGCCATCCGAGGGCCAGACGATCGATGGTGAGAACCTGGCCATCACCTTCACGTTCACGAACGCCGAGTGCGGTGTCGTGGCCAGCACGGGCAGGCTCGTGGTGGAGAAGGTCGCAGACATCAATGGCAACCACATGTTCGATCCGGGCGATTCGATGCTTGCAAACTGGCCGATGACGATCACCGGACCGCAGTTCCCCGGCGGCCAGGTATTCCTGACCGACGGAAACGGCCGCATCGTCTTGCCGGGAATCCTGACCGGCAACTACACCGTCACTGAAGCGGCTAAGGCCGGATACCAGGCGGTAGGAGTCGTCGTCGACGACAACGCGTCTTTGTTTTCGGCTTCGAACAGCGGCACCGTCTCGCTTGAATACAGCGACGAAGACAAGCTGACGTTCTACAACCAGCCGCGCGGATCAATTACCGTCCACAAGAACGCGTTCCTGATCCACAACGGCATCGAACAGGATTCGCCGAGCGACGCCGATGGATGGGTGATCACGCTCACCTCGGTGGAGTGCAAGGTGAACACCCAGGTGGCCACAAATGCGAGCGGAAACGTGGAATTCTCGAATCTCGCGCTCTGCTCCGATTACCAGGTGAGCGAGAACCCGGTGAATCCGTCGTCGCCGGGCTTCGAGCCAGCGGGATCGACCACCGTCACGAACCTGACTCCCGGCGGGGTGCGGCCTGCAGTGGTGACCTTCGTGAACGTGAAGCGGACCGTCGACCCGCCTTGCGAGACCTGCAATCAGCAGCCATCGCCGACACCCACAACTACGCCGACCCCCACGAATACGCCCGTCCCGCCGACCAGCACCCCGGTCCCGCCGACGAACACTCCAGCCGCTGCCAGCCCGACGGCGGTTAGCACAGTCCAGGGTGAACGAACCCCAGGCCCGGCCATCCCGACCCCGATCGCACCGAGCACAGGAGACGGTGTTATGGGTGGAGTAGTGGGCGGAATGAACCTGCTCCTCATCCTCGCAGGATTGGCAGCAGTGGCCGGTGGGCTGATGTTCGTCGGCGCAGGCCGGAGCTCCCGAAATCGCCGCTAAGCCGGAACGAAACGCCTTGGATAGGTGGGCTCCCGTGAGGAAGCCCATCTATTCGTTCAGACGGCCCGTTCCGATGCTCAAAACGACAGGCCGGGAACACCGGGAGGGTCAGCCGATGTCGAATCGCGTGCGCATCGCACTTGCCAGCATGCTCATGGTGCCCATGGTGATGTCCGCCTGTGGCGGTGGCGGCGAGTCTTCAGACGAGGACTTCGTAGCCGAACTCTGCCAGGCAGTCGTGCGGCTGAACACCGACTTCGAGGCGGCCATCAAGAGTGCGAGCACGGAGACAGACCCCGCGAAGGCCGTCGAAAAGCTCATTCCGCCCATTGAGAAGTTCGTCGACGCATTCGACGATGCCGACCCTCCGAAAGATCTAAAGGACTGGCACGACTCGGCGGTCACCCGCCTGGAGGCGGCGGTCGCGAAGTTCAAGGAGGCGAAGACCCTCGCCTCGCTCGAAGGTTTCGGCGATAGCCCTGTGCCAAACCCGGCGCCAGCGGAGAAGAACCGTTTGCGTGAGGCCGCGCAAAACGTGACGGAATGCGACGGCGTCGC